>JBNJIC010000115.1:0-7088 GCA_051749005.1 Halobacteriota archaeon
TGCAGATCAGCAGGTCTGCATGTTTGAGCTCGCGATTTAGCAGTTCATATCCGCACATTCCATGCTGCAGAGCATGGTCGTTGACTTCCTCAGGAGTACGTACTTCCTTAAAGAGCCAGTCACGGAACGTCTCACTGTCCGATCTCAGCACTTCGTACAGGTCATTGCAGGACCTGTCACGCAGCCCTCTGGCCTTTTCTTCAAGAGCATCGAGCTCCTTTGAAAGTTCATCGCGCAGTGCCACAAAAGCCTGGTCCCGGGATTTCTTGTAGCTTTCCCCGGCAGACCGGAGCTCCTGCCTCTTAAGATGCATTTCCCGTTCGGTCTCCATCAGTTCGAAGGTGTTCTCCCTTTTGACAGAACATTCCTCATAATCTGCCTCATGTGGACACATTGTGGTCTTTCCCTTGACGACCGCAACCTTGACGTCGCGTATCTTCTTGATGTCACGGGCCTCATTGATGAACTGTACCATCTGCTGGTGGACGTTCGTCGCTATGATGACCGTCTTTCCAAGCTGTTTGCCCACATGTAATGATGGAGACAATGCGCTCAGTGTTTTACCGGTCCCGCATGCACCCTCGAACAGCACGAACTGTTTCTGCATAAGGGCAGAATGAATTCGATCCATTGCTTCCTGCTGGTTTTGATAGCATGAGCTTTTTGGGAAATATTTCATGTACGCGGGATTATCGGTCATCGCACTCCCTATGTTTTCACCCTACTTTAATGGTATTGATATAAATTTATTGAACAGTCCCTACAGATACAACATCCTCTGCTATCACACGATCCGTGCCACTGTCGAACACCTTGACGGTTATCTCAGCACCTTCCCTGAAGCCATAATTGTTGGATGTGTCCGAATAACCGCCCACACTGACCAGGACAGTGGAGGCATCAGTACCATTGATACTGTCATCCCCATTTAGCACAAGGACCTCTCCCACAGACCAAAACCCGTCTTCGATACAGGGATTGTTGCTCCTGTAGGTGACACATGTGCCATCCGGTGTCAGGTCGAAGTATTTGACAGTTACCTGTCCGTAGACTTTGAAACCACCAGAACCGACCTTACCGACATAGCTGCTGCCATCGCCGTTAAGAACCACAAAGGTGGAATCCAGGTCAAGAGGATCGCCTCCCTTGTGTTCAAGTATCACGTAGTTCTCTTTATACTGTACTGCATTCGGAACGCCTCCGACAGCATCTTTGACCTCTATCACCGCCATTGGGGTTGAAGACGAAATGCCGCCAAAGATATTATCATCCATCACTGCTGCTGCGACCAGCCCTCCAAGGAGAACGGTGAGCATAACAAGCAAAAGCGCTCCGATTATTGGTGCAACCGCACCATCGTTTTTCAGGATCGCAAACATAATTTTAACCGGATGGAACATAGCATAGAAATATTAAACAATTTTGTCAGACAGTTACTATATATAAAGCAAGAACTGGAATTATACCCATATTTCAAAGAGTTCGGAACATGCAATGCAGAGATAAATAAGACATTAATGACAAACAATAACCGTCTTGTGAAATCGGTAGCAGAACTTGTTTACTGAAAGTGAAAAACGCCTTTTGATAATCGATACCTTTTTATCTAACTTCTTTAATGGGTATATTGCAAATTTTGCACTAATACAAGTTAAACTAACTTGATAAAGGAGAGAACTAAAATGGTAGCTGTAATTAACAGAGACGAATGTGTAGGATGCGGAACATGCGTAGACGACTGCCCATCCGAAGCAATCTCAATGGACGGCGACAACATCGCTGTAGTAGATGCTGACGAATGCCTTGACTGTGGTGCATGTGTGGACTCCTGTCCAACAGATGCTATCACAATGGAATAAGCCTGCTTATTCCATTTAATTTCTATTTTTCATATTGCTTTCATATTGTTTTATTTTAACCGTCTATATGATTAGCCTTAGCTTTCCTTTTCAACACAGTTCTTATCATGAATCAGCTTTATTGATATGAAAAATAACAATTAAAAAGTGGTAGCACAGCTAATACTCTTGCAGACAGGGACTTTTCGGACCGCAAGTCAAAAGAAAGCCGGAATTCCTTTTTTGTTAGCCGATAGATTTAAACCATTGACAGCATAAGGAGGAAAGATCATCATGTTAGTCGTATTATCAGTAGGAGGATCCATACTCGCAAAGGACCTGGACCCTGAACATTTTGCCGCTTATGCATCAGCACTCAGGGAACTCGGAAAAGAGCACCAGCTAGTGGTCGTTACCGGTGGCGGTGTTGCTGCAAGGAATTACATAGACGTTGCAAGGGAAGTAGGAGCCAACGAAGTTGTCTGTGACTTTATTGGAATTGATATAACAAGGCTCAATGCACAGCTCCTGATAGCAGCCCTTGGCAAAGATGCATATCCTGAACCTCCGACCAGCTACAAGGAAGCCGAGTCTGCCATCGCGTCCGGCAAGATAGTGGTTATGGGAGGAGTTATCCCGGGCCAAACAACCGATGCAGTCTCAGCAGTTCTTGCCGAATATCTCAATGCTGATATGATGGTGATAGCAACATCCGTTGACGGAGTCTATTCAAGTGACCCCAGAGAAGACCCCGATGCTAAGAAATATGATGTTATGAGCGCAAAGGAACTTGTAAGCGTAGTGATCTCCACTGAAATGAAAGCAGGTTCAAAATCACCTGTTGACCCTCTCGCATCCAAGATAATAGAACGATGCAACATCGACACTATAGTAATGGATGGAACCAATCCTGAGGACGTGCTTCAGGTAATACTTCAGGAAGCCTCCAAAATCGGTGAGATCAGCGGGGTCCGTCTTGGAACACGTATAATAGGCTGACCGTTTTCCAGAAGAACAATACATATCAGATAATAGTATCCATATCATGTTTTCCGGACATTGAAACAACTACAAGAATAAACCTGTGATGACAAACATAGTAAATCCATCGCAGGGAAGCATCTTTTTTTGGAATATTTTTATATAATAGCGTCGTACATGTATATTAATACATATATGTTTGAGGTTAAATATACAGTCAAATTACAACATTCGTGAAAATATGGCTGGATTCAGCGACAAATTGAAGAACCTTACAAACGGGATTCTTCGAAAAAAAGGAAACAGCGGGACAGGATCTCCATTCGATCCACAACCACCTCCATTTGGTACACCGCAATCCCCTTTTGCAGCAGGCCCTCCTGATTTTGGTGATGCCACAGGATTCCCCGGAGGAGGACCTTCGGAACCACCGGGAGGTTCGCCTTTCGCACCACCGTCATCATCAAATATGCCACCTGGAATGACCGGGCAGGATAAGGAAAGTGCCCAGCAGGGTGAACCTGTTAATAATAACCAGATAAATGAGAATGCTGAGAAGATCAAGGCACTTGAAACAAAGCTCTCAAAGGTAGATACTGCTATTTCCACAGTACAGAGAGAGAGCCAAAGTGTGAAGACAACTGTCGACAAGATAGACCAGAGCGTACTGGAACTGCTCTCGCTTTACGAACTCGTTTCGAACCAGGTTAATCCTTTTGTAGGCGACGAACCAGGAGGACGTGACACCATTGAGCGTTTTGACAAGGCTGAAAAAAGGATATCCGAAGTTGCTGATTTTGTAATGATGTTACAAAATGAGCTAGAAGGACTCAATCAGAGCCTCCAGATGCCAGGACTGCCTGCAGAAGCTGAGGAAAAGATAGACGACATAACCACAAAGATGGACGTTTTTGCAGATTCCCTTGTCACACTTCAGGAAAGCGTCACCGAGATCTCACAGCAGGTCCATGAGGCATATGAGAGACAAAAACAACTCGACATGGACATTGTTGATATCGCACATACAACAAGCACTTTTGCCGGCAGGATAGATGAACTTGAGAAAATCGACATTTCAGAGCTGAAGAAAGAGCTGGAAGAATCCATCCTGAAAAGATCACTGCAGAATGATAGCAATGTCCCTGACCAGAAAGATGATTTCGGGGAAACGACAGGAAAAGATAAACAGGCAGGTGACAGATCACCACTGGTACGCCTGGATTCGATAAAGAAGAACCCTATGAGTGTCGTGGTACTGCTGAACTGGATCGAATTCCTTATGGAAAGGGTTGGCAGGAACAACCTTATGGATGCCCTTGATTATTATGTTGACATTGGCTGGATAAGTGAAGAGGTCAGGTCAGAGATCATGGCCTATGCCAGAGGAATAGACTACTATGTGGAAAAACCCACATGGAGGCTTCTACCGGAAGACCATACAAAGTCACTCCTTTTCATCGAAAGGCTTTGCGGACGTAAGATCGACAGGAACATGCTCAGTATGATCGACAGGGAGATGGCGAAAGTGAAGCATGGCCTGGAGGAACTTTATGGGATTTGAGACCACTGTTGTAATATCCATCTTCTTCGTATCGGTCCTTATCCTGGGAACAAACTCTTACGCTGTGATGAGCAGTTCAAATGATGTCATCAGTGATGCTGAGGACATAAGATATGAAATGCAATACGAAAGGCTCAACAGTGCTGTAACCCCGGTTTCGATGAACTTTGACAACGAGAGTTCCATATTAACATTGGAGATAACAAATACAGGTAACATAATCCTTGATTCCGATGACATAAGCATACTGGTTGATGGTTACCTGCAAAATTACGATTACTACCCTGAAAATATAAAATGGTATCCGGCAGAGACAAAGATCTTCGCGGTCGAAGATGTGTCCGGTTCAACTGATAAAAGAGTAAAGGTAGTTACAGACAGTGGCGTAGTCGGTTACATAGGTGGCGTTCCTGGAAGCGGGGATGGTATGGCTTCGGAAATCGACTGGGATATTGATCCTCCTGAAGGTAATACTGATGAGATAATCACCATTGATTCAATGAAGATCGATAAACCTGATTCGATACTGATATTAGAAGCTACAAACCATGGCGATACAACACTCTATGCAGATGAGCTAAGCATACTTGTGGACGGAAGGGTCAAACTCTACAGTTACTCACCACAATGGAGAAGCTGGTATAAAGGAGAAACTAAGACCTTTACTATAGATGATGTATCAGGATCTTCATATATCAAAGTTGAGATTATTACTGATGACGGTATTTCCGCATCATTCCGCGGAGTTCCGGAAAAAATAAAGGATAAATAATTGAATTGAAATTATAAATTACTAAATTACCGGATCAAAAAAAAGGTGTACAGATGGCATTTCTAAAAAGGTCGGAAGGATCCAGCTTTACCAGGAACAGGGATGCTGAAACTGCAATATCCCACATGATATTTTTCATAGCAGCCATAACCATTGCTATGACGGTCATAGTGGTAATGTCCTCAAATGTCCAGTCACTCACAGCTGCCACTGCTTCAAGCAGCAAGGTACTGTCCGAGCAGATAAAGACAGACATAACCATCATAAGTGATCCTGAAGCCATACCATACGACAACCTTTCAAAAGAATACATATTCTATGCCAAGAATACAGGCAGGACCGATCTGGACACCGAATACCTTGATATGTTCATAGACGGGCTTCTCATAGATCACGGAGATAGGGAAATGATACTGCCTGACCAGGAATTACTCTGGAAACCCGGAAGCACTCTTGAGATAAGGATGAAAGTCGAAAATCAAATATCAGAGGGCGATCACAGGATACTGATAGCTGCAGAAAACGGGAAATCCGACTCAATGGATTTCAGAATAACATGGGAGTAATATGTCAGCGGTCTGCTCTTTTGAAATTCCCAGGGATGAGTTCAATGGAAAGCTTGGCGGAGGATTTCCCTCAGGTTCCCTCGTAGTGATAGAAGGAGGTAGCGGAGGAGGCAAAAGTACTATCTGCCAGCGTATCACCTATGGTCTCATCGAAGAAGATACAAGTGTAACTTTCATCTCCACACAACTGACAACAAAGGGCTACATTAACCAGATGTACTCCCTTGATTATCCCATTGCACCACACCTTCTGAAAGGAAGGCTGCTCTATATACCGGTAATCCCCCTTGTCCAATCCGCAAAATCAAGGATCGATTTCATTGAGAGGTTAATGAGTGCAAAGGAACTGTTCGAGAAAGAGGTCATCGTTATAGACACAATTTCTGCCCTCATAAAGTACAGTGCAAACGCTGAAAAGAGCCTGGACCTGATCTCGTTCTTTAAAAAGCTGAACGGAATGGGGAAGGTAATAATCCTTACAATAGATCCGGGTGAACTGGGAGAGGACCTGGCATCGATGTTCCGCTCCTCATGTGACATCTACATGACACTCCGTTCAAAAGCAATGGGTGCTGAGGTGAAACGTACAGTTGTAGTGAACAAGTTCACAGGAGCAAAAGGCCCTGTGGGACAGATGATAGGCTTCAGGATCGAACCGAAAGTGGGACTGGTAGTAGAGATAGCATCCGTTGCGTAAAAAGATAAGCTGAGGTATATTAAGTGGAAGCTGAGTATCAGAAGGCATTACAAAGGAATCCCCATCTGGGAACATACATTCAGGACTTTGTAAACAGGACAGGCAACAGGCCTGAATTCATTACAAGCCTCTCAAAAGATATACAGGACAATGAATACCTCAACCTCATCCTCCCTGTGGGGGACCCTGTTTTTATCCATCTTTACGGCACTCCCGAAATGGGAGAGATCGGGTATTACACAATAGAGCCCCCCCTCAATGACCTTGAGAAGGCGAAATACGATGCCATTATGGACATTATCCTTGAAAGATCTGCGAACGAACCTGTGCCAAAGAATGAAGAAAAACTTAAGGAGCTGATCTCAAAGCTTTTGAACGAAGCAGTTGAGATCGGTATCGGAGGACAGATATCCGTTAATGAAAAGTTAAGCATCATCGAGAAGCTCATTCCCACGCAGAAGAAGGTCCCTGTCACACAGCAGGAATTCAACAACCTGCAGTATCACATCGAAAGGAACATCATCGGTTCCGGACCAATTGAGCCAATCATCCGGGACCCTCACCTAGAGGACATACACAGTATCGGCGTAGCCGGAGTATTTATCGTCCACAAGATACTTGGCATGATGAAGACCAACCTCTCTTTCGGCAATGAGGAGGGTCTTGACCACTG
>JBNJIC010000116.1:0-7072 GCA_051749005.1 Halobacteriota archaeon
TGTGGGTATTGAATCGACTACTGATGCTATGGAATATGAAAAGTCAATAAAATTCATGGGGGATGTTCTCGGAGAAGAAGAGAGAGCAGGTCAATTGGTCTCTTTTTACAAAGGAACACTTAACAATGTCACCGTAAAGGTCTCACAAATACCTGAAGATGAAAGGAAATGGGTCTATTATGCAGAGGGTCCAGATGGGCTGCTAACGGATCCGAAAGGTTCTCCGCACAGTCAGTTGATAGAGATATGTGGTGGTATCAATGTAGCAGAGTGCCCGATTGAGATGGGATATGGAAGGTCAGAGGTATCCATCGAGCAGGTACTTCAATGGGATCCTGAAGTCATCATAACAGGAGACCGTGATTTCTATGAGAATATATATGAAGATCCTCTCTGGCAGGATATCAATGCCGTACAAAACAATGAGGTATATCTGTTCCCGGATGCTCCTTTTTGCTGGTTTGACAGACCACCGGGTGTTAACAGGATAATCGGTATTCCATGGACTGCCGGGCTGCTGTATCCTGAAGAGTTTAGTGATTTTGATCTTAATGGTCTTGTAAAGGAATTCTATTCTGAGTTCTATCACTATGAACTGTCGGAAGATGAGATCGATGAGCTATTGAATCCAGCTTCCGGAGCAAATTAAATTTTTACCGTTATTTTCAGACAAATAAGGTGAATTTTAATGATGGACGTATCAATTGATAAAGTTTAGTTTCACGACGAATATGCTAAAGAGTTCGAAGATGTTGTTACTAACATCTTTGCTCCCATATACCCTCTCATTGCGAAGCAGATTGTAGACAGGTGTGGGATCAATAGCGGGATGTTCATAGATGTGGGCAGCGGACCTGCATCACTTGCGATATCCCTTGCTAAGATCGTTGATGGACAGGTTTATGCAATGGATTTTTCTGACAAAATGATCGCTATAGCAAAGAAAAGGATTAAATCATGTGATTTGGGAGAAAACGTGATCCCGGTTCTCGGTGATGTTCATGATATGCCTTTTGACTATGGTTTTGCTGATCTGATCGTAAGCCGTGGCTCCCTGTTCTTCTGGCAGGATGTACCCAAAGCTTTCAGGGAAATATATTGCCTGCTAAAACCTGGTGGTATGGCCTATATTGGGGGAGGCTTCGGTACAGCTGAACTTAAGTCAAAGATCAACAAGGATATGGAAAAAAGAGATCCAACCTGGTCACAAAGCGTTGAAAAGCGATTGAGTAAGGCCAATCTGGATTCTTTTAAAAAAGCACTGAATGTTGCTGAAATTGACCATTACAGGATCATAGACGATGAATCCGGTTTCTGGATTCTCTTCAAAAAGGTGGATTAACAGATGAAATGCAACATATGTGAGATGGGATGTAATCTTGCAGAAGGAAAGAGTGGTCAATGTCGGATGTATACCAACAAGAACGGTAAGATCTTCGAGAGATATCCATGCAACTATTTCACGATGATGCCGGTTTCTATTGAGACCGTACCTCTTCTCCATTTTTATCCCCGGGGGAAGTTCCTGCAGGTTTGTACCATTGGCTGCAATTTCAAATGTGAAGGCTGTATATCAGAGATCCTTGCATCCCGTCTACTTTCACTTAATAACAGCAGTGGAACAGGTAATGAGCAGGTTATCAATAAAGCTCTTGAGGAAGATTGCATAGGGATTGTTTTCTGTCTTAATGATCCGGTAGTGTCCTATTTTACGTTCAGGGACCTTGCCAGGAAGGCCAGGGAGAACAGCCTGTTGATCGGATGTTCAACTAATGGATATTTTACAGAAAACGCATTGAAAGAACTCATCCCGTTTATCGATTTTGTAAATATCGGTATAAAGGGCTTTTCCGATGAAAGGTACATTTCGTGTGGGGCCAGGGGTTCAGAACCTGTTTTCAGGAATCTGAAGTTACTGAACGAAAGCGATGTCCATGTTGAGATTTCTACCATTTACATCAAAGGTTCGGAGGGTGAGGTCATAAATACTGCAAAATTTGTTTCCTCACTTTCAAGGGATATGCCGTTCCAGGTCATGAGATTTGTACCTTTTGCAGATGCATCCCCGCAGATCGAACCAACGATCAGGGAAGCTGAAGTTCTGTGTGACAGGTTAGGTGAAGATCTCAATTATGTGTATCTGTTCAATTCTCCGGGTACCGATCATTTGAACACGTTATGCCCCGAATGCAGTAAGATCATTTTCCGGAGGGAATTCTTCGGTCCAATGGGCTCACGTACTTTATCTTATTTGCCGGAAGGAGAGTGTAAATGCTCTACACCGGATCTATTCAGAGGTGAAGTAAGTGAATTTTCTCATCATGAACCGGGCTTTATGGGAGGATACAGGATCACACGTGCTCTGGAGATGATCCATGCTATTCTTGTCTGCCTTGGGGTAAAAGATAATCATAAACTTGCTGAAATATGGATCAATGTCATGGAAACAGGATACCTGGGGGAGCTTCATACCAGCTCGCAGAATCTCGATTCCTATTTTGATGTAATCGGGCATTTTGCCGCCCTTGCAGAAAAGAAGAAGGAAGGGATGGAGCTTGTGGCTTATATGAAGAATAAACTGGACCTTATACGCTCAGAGGTAGAGGGCGTAGAAAGACCGCGGGTCTACTATTCAATGGGATATCCCCTTTTTGCGCTCAACGGAGAACGGATTGAGAATAGTCTTGTTGAAGCCGCAGGTGGGGAAAGTATCAACAAACTTATCAAAAGGGAAGGAAAACCCGGGGTTGATATTTCTCACAAGGAATTTGCCTGGATGGACCCCGAGTTCATATTCATATCAGGTTTCCTTTCAACCCCTGTTTCGGATTCCTATGAGTATTGTGAAAAACATGGTTTGTCTGCAGATGCCGTAAAGAACAGGAGGATATACGGCCTTCGTCCACTATGGGATTTTGGAAGTCCGAGATGGATATTGGGTCTGATGTATATAGCAAATAAGTTGCATCCTGAGATATTTGATTTTGATATTGATAAAGAGGCAAACCAGTTCTATGAAAGGTTCTATGGTTTTTCCTTTGATTCTTCAAAACAGAATAGATCTTTTTACGGTGTTTCATCCAATTAATGAACAATTTGTCGAACCACGATTCATAATAAATTTAAGGGAATTATATTGATATGTCATACGATTCTGTAATTGCAAAAAAATCAAAGATAAGTGCGATAATTCAAAGGTTGTCTGACAACAATAATCCGATCTTACTCGCTTTTCTGCTAATGATATTCCTTTTCGGAATCTCCATTTTCATTGGGAGATATTCAATTCCTCCGCTTACTATAGTTGGTAACATTATTTCCCGGATTTTATCATTTGGAGACGTGGCTCCATCAAATGTGGAGACCGTAATATTTCAGATCCGTCTTCCAAGGATAATTGCCGCAATGCTTGTAGGTGCCGGATTATCTATATCCGGTGCCTCATTCCAGGGGCTTTTCCGTAATCCTCTGATATCTCCCTATATTTTAGGAGTGGCGGCAGGGGCCGGATTTGGTGCATGCTTTGGTATACTGATAAGTGAAAATTTCATTGTGATCCAGTTAATGGCATTTTCTTTTGGAATATTTGCATCTTTTATGTCCTATAGTCTAAGCAAGTCCTGCCAGGCAACGGCCACATTGATCCTTGTGCTTTCGGGTATTATTGTAGGTGCAGTCTTCACTGCCCTTACCTCATTGATAAAATATGTTGCAGATCCGTATGATAAGCTACCTGAGATGGTATTCTGGCTGATGGGGAGTCTTTCCTCGGTTCGAATTGATGATCTTATCTATGTAGCACCTGCAATGCTTGCCGGGATGCTTGTCCTTGTTCTTATTGGATGGCGCATCAATGTGCTTTCTTTGGGAGAAGACCAGGCAAAGTCATTGGGTATAGATACGAGAACAATGACAATACTGGTTGTTGTTTGTGCCACTTTGGTAACTACTTCTGCGGTCAGTATAAGTGGTATCATCGGATGGGTTGGTCTTGTTATACCACATATTTCAAGAATGCTTGTGGGCCCCAATTACAAAAAATTGCTACCAATGTCAGTTTTCCTTGGTGCATCTTTCCTTTTGGTCGTGGATGATCTTGCAAGGACATTAATGAGCATAGAGATTCCCCTGGGAGTTCTAACAGCGTTGATAGGAGCTCCTTTTTTTGCCTATCTCTTACAAAGAAAGAAGGTTGGTTGGTCATGATATTAAGAGTGGAAAATGCTTCATATTCTTATGACGGGAAAAATAATGTATTTGAGAACATCTCCTTTTCTTTAAAAAAGGGCGAGACATTGTGCATACTTGGTCCTAACGGGATCGGTAAATCAACTCTGATCAAGTGTCTTAGCAACGTCCTGAATCTGAGTAACGGGAATGCCTATATCCAAGACCGGGATGTATCTTCGATGAGCAGAACAGAGATAGCAAAAAAAGTAGGTTACGTCCCGCAGTCCGATCATTCTGTCTTTCCTTTTTCTGTCCTTGATTTTGTAATGCTTGGCAGGGCACCGCATCTCTCTTTATTCTCTTCTCCGAAAGAAAAGGATCTCCGGATTGGCGAAAATGCTATTACTAAAGTAGGTATTTCGCATCTTATGGACAGCCCGGTCACAGAAATAAGCGGTGGTGAAAAGCAATTGGTCCTGATTGCAAGGGCACTGGCACAGGAACCTGAGATATTGCTTCTGGATGAACCGACATCCCATCTGGATTTTGGTAATCAGGTACGTGTTCTCAACCTTATTGACACACTTGCTTCCCAAGGAACTTCTGTAATAATGAGTACACATTTTCCGGACCATGCTTTTACAGGTTCAAAAAAGGTTGCTATAATGCTTGAGAACGATTTCATCGCTCAGGGGAGTGCCGAGGAAGTAATTACAAAAGAGAACATGATCCTTGCATATGGTGTCGATGTTGCTATTGATCATGTCAGTTCCGTACAAAGAAAGGTCTGTCTTCCTATTTGAATAATATCATTTTTTACATGGGCATATAAAAATTGTAAAAAAGGTGCAGACATCTTGAAATTGTGTTTATAATGATATCTGCTCCGTCTTTTTTCATTCGATTCTACCTTTTTATGTAATAAAACAAAGTCCTTTTCTTATCCGAACTTCTCCATATAGTTCTTGTAGGTCCTGATGTATTCTGCGTGAGGCCAGATAAGAGGTACTGTTACATAGGCCATTCCATCTTTCCATTTCGGATGGTTGCGGACATGCTCGATCATTGTGAGCTTGCTATCCCTCAGGATCTTTGCATTGGTGTAGTCCTCGTACCACATCTCGAACCTTTCAATGGTCGAAATATGCTCAGGCAACTGGTAGTTGTGTGCCATATCCACTACCCAGCCCATGTACATCTCTGCCATATCCTGGTCATCGATTTCAACATAGTGGCTTGCAAGCTGGCAGGTGAAGTGACACCAGGGTCCATATCCTCCGTTGTTCCTGTCCCACATTTCAGGATACCGGTTCAAACCTCCTATCTCTTTGTCCCAGAGTTCTTCATGTATCCTCCTGACAGTATAGCGATTCTTTATATCGTAGTGATCGATGAGCTCAAAATAGGCAGGTGCATATTCCACGACATCCACATCGATAACACTTGATGCAAAGGCATCATATCCGATTGGGTTGCTGCTTTTCTCTTTTACCCTGATGCATTTTATAAATGAGCGCCTTCGGGGGCTGTACATTCTTGTAAGGATGGCCTCTTTGATCTTTTTAGCTTCTGCTTTCCAGGTGGCTACATCTTCTTCAAGAGCTTCTCCCATCTTTACTGCTGCCAGGATACCTGCACAGCAGGCTGAATTGGCATATATCTCAAATCCATGTTCATATGCCGGATATTCATGGATGCTGTTGACGGTATGGATAAGGTCAACCTCTTCGTTCTTGTTCATCAGCATAAACTCGACGGCCTTTTTGACAGTTTCCCAGTGTTTTTCAACAAAGGCTCTGTCTGCCATAGATTCAAAGAAGAGGCCCCCTGTTGCTTCAAAATATTTTCCCATTGCATAGAGGACCAGACCGTTTCCGTCGATCTGAAGGTCTTTATAGCTGGCATCATTTCCGTCAATATCATATCTCTGGGAAAACTCTCCAAGAGGTTTCTGGGAATTCAATACAAATTCAAGACCCCTTCGGGCCTCGTCCAGCATTTCGGCATCAATACAGCCAAGTATTGCCACCGAGTGGTCTCTCGGGTAGATGAAGGGATAACGTGTTCCCGGGGGACTTGCATAGAATCCTCCTTTTTCGTGCTGGTTGTTTTTCAGGATCTTCACGCTGTTCTCGTAGAGTTTTTCAGCTTCGATCAGGTTCAATGAATTCACTCCTTTTCAAGATGTTTTATCTTGCAAACGTAATATGCTTTCTCCAGATATTTGTCAACTTCGTCTTTTGTCATATTTGCTCTTTGAAGGGCCTTTTCATTATAGACTATGTTATTGGTCCGTGGACATCTTGACCCCACGTTGAGAAGTTCAACACCAGCCAGTTCACCGCGCCTTCGAATGTAGCTGTGGTGAAGTATACCTGTGACAGTTGTAAGTGCAGGATATTCCCATCCGTCCTCGGCTTCCATCATCTGCTTGTTGGAAAGGTTAACAAGCTCTATGAACTGCGAAGGTCTCTCCCCGTAGATGGTGATAAAATCAAGAAGAATGTTTGAGAAAGGACACACTGGTAAATAATTGATATCACCTTCCCGGGCACCTTCAAATCCCGGCCCTTCGATCTCTGCCAGTTCTTTCCCCATCTCCCGTAGCCATTCCAGGGCGTTTTGGGGCCCGTTCTTGTCTACCATTTTTAAAATTCCTATCAAAAAGATCCTTGAAATCATATTCTCAATTCGTATCAATTCCTTTCCCCCTGATCATCAGTTTATTGCCATTCCTTTCCAATTATTTCATTTATCGCATTGTTCCAGCCTATAGGTCCGATACCTTCAATCCGCCTTATTTTCGGGTCAGTTATTGAAGTGTCATGCAGGCTTCCCGGTTTTTGTACAAGTACAGGTATGTCAACGGATTCCAGCATTGGGAGATCGTTCATGCTGTCAC
>JBNJIC010000117.1:0-3718 GCA_051749005.1 Halobacteriota archaeon
TTCCTACAACCTCTCACAAATCGTTTAATACTAAAAGCACAAAGACCACATCATGTCTCACAGCTCCAATGCTGAAGAGGACGACGATGTTGAGATCGAAGAGGAATACCTGGGAGATTATGCCAGTGTTCGGTCTATTGTGAAGGAGGCATTGCCGTTCCAGCTTATTGCGACGTTAGGAGGAGCTGTGGCCGGGCTTATACTTACGGGGATGACGGAGGAGCTTGAGCTTATTCCGGGGCTGATCGTTATTTACCCGGCAGTCCTAGGAATGCGGGGGAACATTTCCTGTACTTTGGGGTCACGGCTTGGGAGTGCCATTCATATGGGTCTTATTACTAAGATCGAGAGGAATCCGGAGCTTACCAATAACATCATGGGGTCGTTGATACTCGGGTTTATTCTTTCTTTGGCTCTTGGTATACTGGGGCACGGCATGACAGCCCTGCTGGGGCTTGAGAGTGCGGGTGTAGTGTCCCTTACGATGATCGCTGTGCTTGCAGGGGTTTCTTCGGGACTTATTCTTGCGGTAGTCACTGTATTCCTTGCACTGGGTATGTTCAGGTTTGGATTTGATCCTGACAACGTTGTGACGCCCTCAATTGCTACCATTGGTGACATCGTCTCCATGTACATGTTGTTCCTTTCTGCAAAGGTGGTGCTGATGTTATGACCTACTATACCATCGATAGCATCGTCCGCAGGGGATTGCCTATCCTTTTGCTCACATCACTGCTCGGACTTACTGCAGGACAGCTTATGAACTCCCAGCTGGACAATCTAGTAGCCATTCCGACCATCCTGCTGCTGATCCCTGCACTGATCAAGATAGGCGGAGATACCGGGAGCATGCTGGGCGCAAGGCTGGCATCAGCATTCCATATGGGTATTGGTACCACGCGTATCCACAAGAATCCGGTTGTCAAGAACAGTGTCATCGCAGCGCTTATCGTCGGACTCTCAGCTTCGGTGTTCCTGAGTGTGATCGCCTGGATGATATGCTGCTTCGGCGGAGGTGACTATTTCGGCTTTTTGACCATCTTCAAGATCTGCATCATCTCAAGTATCTTAGAGCTCATTGCTGTGTTCTCAGCTACCATCGCAATAGCATTTGCATCCCACAGGTTCGGTATCGATCCGGATGACACTGTGATCCCCATCATCGCAACACTGGGTGACATCGTAGGCATCACGGCGATCTTTACCACATTACATCTTATGCAGATCATCTGAAAAAAGTCATGATAAACGATTATATATAAATAATTAAAAAATCATAGCTAATAGCTGGTATTAATAACATGAGTCCCAAAGAAATCAAGTATATTCCAAGGAACCTGAAGGACCTTCTGATTGAAATGAAGGATACTTCGGAACTGATGGTCGATCTTGCTTATTCCGCAATGGTATATGACGACGAGGACATATCCGAGGAAGTACTTAAGCTTGAAGAACGGATGGATACCCTTCACTACCACATGAAAATGGCTGCAATGCTAAGCACTCGCCGTATTGATGAGGCTGAGGATATGGTTGGTGTCCTCCAGGTGGCAGCAGCGGCTGAAACTATTGCCAATGCAGCTGCAGACATAGCAAATATAGTCGAGATGGATATTGGAATTCCTCTTGAGCTTAAACTTGGTCTCAGGGAAGCAGAAGAGACCATCGTAAGGGCTACAATCAATGAAAATTCCGAGATGGCCGGACGCACTCTTGAAGACCTCGAACTTGAGGTCGAGACCGGCATGTGGGTGATCGCTATCCGCAGGAGCAACGACTGGATATATGACCCGCATCACGACACCCGCATACGTGCAAATGATGTCGTTTTTGCAAGAGGCCATGACGAAGGTGTTCCTCTGTTTGTCGAGCTTGCCACTATGAAAAAATATGTCCCTCGCAAGTTCGAACCTGTAAGCGTCCTGAAAGACCTTGAAAAAGCAGTAGACCTCATAGTTGACATGAAGAACTCCGCAGAACTGTCTGTCGGACTTGCCTATGCATCCCTGCTCTTCGACAATAACGATATTGCTGAAGAAGTAAAAGCTCTTGAGTCCGAGATGGACAAGAAGAAATCCGATCTCCAGCACTGGGTCCTTGAAACCGCAAAACATGTTCCTGATGTGAACGAACTCCGCGGTCTGCTCCAGCTTGCCAGTGCATCCGAGTTCATATCCGATGCAGCATATGGAATTGCAGATATTGTGCTCCGTGACATCGACCTGCACCCCATCATCACTATAGCAGTGCGTGAATCCGATGAGGTCATGATCAAGATGCAGGTTGACGGTTGTTCCCCGATCATCGGCAAAAGCCTCAGGGAGCTGAAGCTCGAGACAGAGACCGGTATACACATAATGGCAATCAAGCGTGAGGAACGCTGGGTCTACAGTCCTGTCCCGCGTACAATGGTCAGGGAAGGTGACGTTCTCATAGGACGTGGTTCCCAGACCAGTGAGGAAGCTTTGCTTGAGATGTGTGCCTGTCCCACAAGAGAGGATGACTGATTTTAGCTCTGTAGAATCCCAAACGAAATTAAATACATAGCCTTGACATACCTGGCAAGGTTGTGTATCAATATCTTAAATTTCACTTATTTTACTTGATATCTGTACTTCCTTGCACAAAGGTTTTCTCTATGTTTTCTTTTCAGAATTGCAATAACAATTTTATGTACATTTTATGCAAAGTTGCAATTGCAGTAGGCAATTTTTGCAAACAATAGTCAAAATATTTATAAAATATAAGTAATTTTATTATAATTTGTAGGTTCAGGAAAGTCCAGCAGCAACAGCTAGACCCCACAAAAAAAGGTAAGATTATATTTGTATTAATTTAGTCTAAAACTTTTGTGATTATACTTCTGTTGTATATAAAATGAAGTGAGAAAATGAAAAGAAATGATAAATCTCTACAGAGTCTGAGTTTTATTAGTGGGAGTTTTTGTTAAATGGATAAAGCAGTTGTATATGGACTTCTTATATTTTTATTAGGAATTGCAATCGGATATAGCATCAATGACATGGCAATTGTCGAAGAGGTTCCCCATGGTATGAAAGTACCGGAAATGTCAGTCGGCCTGGGTCTCATTGATGAAAACAATACTGACAGTCACAGACTTAGTTACAATATCTTTTTGTATAATTCCGGGGATGAAGATGTATACGTAAATTCAGTAGAACCAATTTTCGGTGAGAACATCTCAAAAATGGCAGTGACCGAAAACAATACTATCGTTGTGGACAGAACTATAAACGGAAAATCTTCGCTAAAGATCAGCGGTCAGGTGGAATTGAATACTACCGGTCTTTCAAAAGAAGAGATTTCTGATGCAACTGAAATAACCACCATAGGATCCATCATAGGATACAACATATCTTCAACAGAGACCATCTACAATTTCTGGCCAGAAATTTAAAAAAAATGTAGAAAAAACTGCGCATAAGCCAAATGACTATTGCAGGTTTTTTTCACATTTTTTTTGTAAGGTCAGTTCAGCAAGTTAAAATGACTTGATGATTTCAGCACATCCATCTTTAAATTAACTTAGTAGCTGAGCCAGAATTGGCTGAAATTCCCACCACCCTCCTTAAGTACTAACAACTCATTTATATATGATGGAAAAAACACAATCGGATATACAATGAACTCAGACCACAGTAATCGTGGTAATGGAGCCATAACTACAGCATTATTATTGGCAGCCGGGAAGGGCAGC
>JBNJIC010000117.1:3728-6875 GCA_051749005.1 Halobacteriota archaeon
ACGCGAAACACCTAAATGTCTCACAATGGTTCATGAGGCATCTATTCTTGAACGACTTGTCATCAATTTGAAAAAACAAGGCTTCAAACGTCTTGTTGTAGTCACAGGCTACCAGGAAAAATGTATTCGTGATTTTTTAGAAACGCGGGCTTGCGGGATGGAGATCGATTTTATTATAAGCCCCCTTTACGCGAAAACCAATAACATATATTCACTCTGGATGGCACGTAATATCATTAATGAGCCGTTTTTGCTTGTTGAAAGTGATCTTGTTTTTGATGGATCTCTTCTGGATGAAATGTGTTCTCCTGACAGAATTGCCGTAGCACGCATGGAATCATGGATGAATGGTTCCACCGTCACAGTCAACCGATCCCAAAATGTTAAGAAATTCCAAAATGGTATTTCTGGTACTTTTGATGAGGCCAGATACAAGACTGTTAATATATACAGTTTTTCACTGTCTTCATGGCAGCGTATTAGAGAAAGACTTGACCAGTACATTTCAGCCGGCAAAGTAAATGATTATTATGAAACAGTATTTGCAGAAATGGTAGCTGATGGTAGTCTCGACCTTAAAACAGTCTCTTTTGATAGAAAGCGATGGTATGAGATCGATACAGTTGCAGACTTGGCAAAAGCTGAGACACTATTTTAGGCGGATAAATATGAAACAATAATTCCTTACGATTCCAAACTGCATACCTCTGGAAGAGCAAGGCCTTTTTTCCAGCAATCAAAATGTGGAATAAAGGAGGGGGTTACTTGTTCACTTTCAGGTTTAAAGCCATTGCCTAAATCCAGCTCTTTCAAACTAAAACCACTTCTTGAGGCTAACGCATTAAAAAATAAACTATCACATCAAAAAAGTTCTATGGAGGGGATGCACGATGCAACAAAATTATGAGACTCAAACTGAAAAATATGAATTTATTTCCAGACAGCATGGCGGTTACTATCGCCATGACTTTATTGATCATGCTTATCTTTACAATCTATATTTCCCTCCAGAGGCAGTTTTTATAAATTTTAAAGATAAAATTCACGACCTTGTACTTAACTACCCGATTGCACAGGATGCTCTTGATGATCTCATAGGTGATCTGATCGATCAGCCTGCTGAAAGGATCGTCGTAGGGAACGGTGCTGCCGAACTTATCAAGATCATATCCGGGCACATATCCAGCAAATTGATTGTTCCGGTACCATCTTTTAATGAATATGTGAATGCAGCACCAGTAGACAAAGTAGTTGAATTTCCTCTTGAATTTCCATCTTTTCAATTGGATGTAAACAAGTTTGCTGCTGAAGCGATCAAGGTAAAAGCAGATCTTGCTGTCGTGGTAACACCTAATAACCCAACCTCGATCATGGTTCCAAAGTCTGATCTAATATCTCTTGCACTAAAACTTGCAGACCATGACTGTATGCTGATAATCGATGAATCATTCATAGATTTTGCACATGATCAGGATAAGGCAACTCTGGAATATGAACTCGAAAGTTATCCGAACATAGCCATCATTAAAAGTATGAGCAAAGCTTATGGCATCTGCGGTATCAGGATCGGTTATCTGCTAACTGCAAATTTAGTATTTGCTGAATCTGTAAGGAAAGATGTACATATATGGAATATCAACGGATTTGCCGAAGAGTTTCTGCGTATATTGCCCGTTTACAGACAGGAATTTGTTGAAAGCTGCAAGAGGGTACGGATCGACAGGTATAATATGTACAAAAGCCTGTGTTCTATCCAGGGAATGACTGTTTACAAACCCGACGCGAACTTTATATTCTGCCGTCTCCCTGATCATGCACTAAGTGGTCCTGAAATCACACGGAGATTGTTCATTGAGCATAATATGTACATAAAACACTGTCAGGACAAGACCCTGCCCGATTCTGACCGTTATGTTCGTATCGCCAGCCGTACTGAAGCAGAAAATTGCAAATTAGTTGAAGCATTAGTAGATGTTATTGACTCCAACAAAGTGGAAGTATTCTGATGAATGATCCAGAACATCAGCTATCACATCCGACAGGAATGTTTGCTTTTGCCCGGGATCTTCCAAACATCTGTTCTCTTGTAGGGTTGTTATGTGCGGCCCTTAGCATATACTATGCCATATTAGGTAATTTACCGATTGCGATAATTGGAATGATCTGGGCTGTTGTTTTTGACTGGGGTGATGGTCTCATTGCTCGCAGGATGAAGGGACGAACGGATGAATATCGAGCTTTCGGGGGACAGCTTGACTCATTGATAGACATTGTAAGTTTTGGAATTTGCCCCGCTGTATTTCTCTTGAGCTATGGGGAATTTAGTCCATGGTTCTTGCCTGGAGCATTCGTGATCATCGCCGTCAGTGCAATACGGTTGAGTTACTTCAATGTTTTCGGGCTAGTTGATGATTCTACATACATGGGATTGGCACTTGACAACAATGTACTGATTCTTGCTTTTATCTTCTTGTTTGACAGTTTTTTCAGTCAGCCGATCTTTTCAATCGCTATATATGCACTTTTTTTGTTCATGGCTGTCTTTAATTTAGCACCAATCCGAACACCCAAGTTTTCTGGCAGGTTGTTTTCTGTTCTCCTTGGTTATGTCCTGGTATTAACAGTTATCTATAGCTGGATACTTTGGAGCAAGTAACAATAAAATGGGAACTACTTATCTAAAAAAAGAAGATTTAATGTATGAATATCAATCACTCAGAAAATGTATCTCAAACAATTACAGTGAGCTAATAATTTATGGAGCAGATCGTTTTTCACAGTTCCCGCAACGTGATGCATCCGTTAATTCAAAATGTGACCGAGTGCTTCCTGCAGCACGTCCTGATGATGTGGTAATTCTACGCGGAAAGCTGCATTCCGAGTATCATAAATAACTGCGTTCCCGTGGTCTGGGATCAGATCATATTGTGGAATATAATGCTTATTCAGGAGAAATGTCGCTCTCCGAATTTGTCGTTAATGATCCTGAACCACTTAAAAAATAATCAGGCTGATCGGGAAAAAAACCTGCATATGTGCCATGGTTTTCAGGCCATATGGAAACTGAAGCTGCAAAAGTTCTTGAATCTGATCTTTTTGGAGCAAGTGAATATGTAACACTAAAGTATAATGATGAGTCCGTTTTCA
>JBNJIC010000118.1:0-6688 GCA_051749005.1 Halobacteriota archaeon
AAAATAAGGCACTCCAAGTTAGTGCATGAAATCGTAGTAGCAAAGGTATTTGATTTCTTTAATGGAAGGGGAGGTTCGTTGCATGATATTACAGTTTTGACATTTAAAATTAATATAAGTATTCATTTCCGTTCCGTTGAAAGAAAGATGGACTTATAAGTCCGGATGTACAATTTATTAATATGGAAAATTTTACAACAAAGAAGGAAGTTTAAATCTTTCCACAAAAAGGCGGTTGGCATTATGTACGTGTTCCCACTGAGATCACAAAAAAGTTACTTCACGAAGCACAAAGAGGATTGATCCCGATCAGGGCAAATGTCGGTGAAACATCATGGAAGACATCATTGATTCCCATTGGGGAATAGAACTCATTTTATTGCACTGAATGCAAAGGTAAGAAAGAAGGAGAATATTTAGTTAGATATGATCGTAAGCATCTCGTTCCAATTACAATGATGAAATGATGGGATCAATTTTCAACATCACCCACTCCCACGAAAACCAGATTAGTTTCCAGTGGGAAAAGGTCGGAATCATTGATCCTGATATCCTGTTTTATGACCTCTATCTTATGATCTTCGATGGAAAGTCCGGAATTGTTCAGATATTCAATAACGAGACGTTTTCCCTCATTATTGGCTTCCTCAAGAGCCTGGGAATAGGTATTGAATCGTTTTCTTCCGGCAGGAGTGAACATCATTGTAACCGATTTGTTGCCTTCACGGACGTTGCGGATAAGTATCTCTATCCTTTTCGTGACCTTACCTGCGATCGCACCAACTGCATTCCCTACATCTGCATGTTCAGGTAAAATGACCTCTGCATCGATAGCATTCCGTACATCATCGACATAAGTCCGGACTGGAGCACCAAGTAAGACCACGGGAACCCCTATCTTGAATTTGGTGAGGTTCTCGTCCTTGCTATCTATTATCTTCCTGACATCTGCATGATCGATTTCCTTCAGCAGATATGACATGACATAGGCAGCCATGTTCTTCCCAAAGGAGCTCTTGATATCTTCACAGAACTCGGTGCGTTCCAAATGGATCACTTTTGACAGGATCCCGGCTGCGATCCCTGAAGCTTCAGTATCCCACTCTGTATAATCTCCAAGAATGTGCAAAGCATCGGTTGGTGTGAAGCCGATTGCATGGACAAGCTTCTTCTTTATCAGAAGTTCCAGAAAAACAGAGGAAGGTAGCCCATCGGTGAAGATCTCGCTGATCGATGTAGGCTCATAGCCTATGCGATCGAACAGTTCTTTTTCTGTCTTGCCTGTCAGGTCAGCCTCTCTACCTGTCCGGATGTAGAACTTCGTAGGCTGTATATTCTCGCACAATTGTATCTTTGAAGCAACAGAGGCGTGCTTCAATTTTTCCTTGAGGGAAGGCCATTTTAATGCAGCCATACAGATAGGGATGACCTTGCGTGGTCCTACACTGATAACTCCATTTCTTATCCAGACGTGGCTATCGCCTCCCATTGCCGATGTTTCCATACGTATGGCTTTCACTTTCGTCTGCCATCCGCCGACAACAGCTCCTTCTTCCATGATTTCAGGAATTCCGCCTGTCACTTTTGCAACGTCGGTGCTGGTCCCTCCAACATCGATAACAATACAATCCTTCATCTTTGAAAGGTAGGCTGCACCAACAAGACTTGCTGCAGGTCCTGTGAATATGGATTCAATGGGATGCCTGAGTGCTTCATCAATACCCACAACTGATCCATCACATTTTAGCATCATGATCATTGCGTCGATTCCACGTCTTTTGATCTCTGAGACCACCGCATTCATTAACTGCGTGGAGATCGGGACCAGCTGGGCATCTATGTAGGCTGTTACACCCCTTTCGTAAGACCCAAGCGATTGTGAAAGTTCATGTCCGCAGACTACAGGAAGGCTTGTGATTTTTTCAATGATCTCTTTGGCCTTTAACTCATGGTCCGGATTTCTTATACTGAAATGGGCGGACACAGCATACGCTGCGACCTTGTCTCTTGTTTCGAGAACAAAATTCTCTATGCCTTTAATGTCCAGGGAACGTATCTCTCTTCCGTTTGCACTATGTCCCCCTTCTAAATTAATGTAATAGGGAATTCTGGGATCTTCAGGATAAATCGTGTCACCTATCATGATCAGTGCAACATCATGTCCTGAAGACCTTTCCGAAAAACTGTTCTCAAGAACGGCATTTGTTGCAAGTGTTGTGGAAACAGATACTTTTGATACCTTCTTCAGGTAAGATGGATCAAGAGAATCAAGAGCATTTTGTATACCCAAAAGAGGATCAGGGTATGTAGTAGGTGATTTAGTGCAGTCTATAATTCTTCCGTCTTTTTCTCTCACGATAACAGCGTCTGTGTATGTGCCACCGGCATCGATCCCGAGCCCGTACTTCATTACATATCCACTCCCTTTAACAAATATAGTTCAGATTTTCTCATTCATGGTCCATTTTATATCTTTATAATCTGATTATAGCTATTATTTACATGCTTCCGGTGTCAGTAATTATATTTAAGGTATTTAAAGATGGGAATGTTGCTGGTACACTATTGTTTATCTGTTCATATTAATTGGAGTCTGAGAATTATTTTGCACTTAAACCTTAATTTAGGTATGATAAGGAATTTAATCTCTTAGATGCAATTACATTTATTGTACATATATTGCTAAGAATCGTAATATGAGTAAGTTTTTATATATATGAATGTTCTCGTTTTTTGGCTTTATAAATATATTATTTTTCAAAAAATCTCAAAACCAATAATAGTATATATAATCAGACCATGAAAGGTGTTAGTCAACTAGTTCATC
This sequence comes from Halobacteriota archaeon, assembly GCA_051749005.1. GTDB lineage: Archaea > Halobacteriota > Methanosarcinia > Methanosarcinales > Methanosarcinaceae > Methanococcoides. The sequence goes on from JBNJIC010000118.1 coordinate 2,828, forward strand.
GAGACCTCCCAAGAATAATATATTCCTAAGTCGGCTCTTTTGGATTAATTTGGTATAAAATATAAAGGGAGGAAAACAAATGGAACGAAGAGGTTTCAACAACGGACCAAGGGATATGCACAAAGCGAAATGTGCTGACTGTGGTCAGGAAACCGAAGTACCTTTCGTACCGGATCCAAACAGACCGGTATACTGCAGAGAATGCTTCCAGAACCACAGACCACCTAAGAAGTATTAAGTGGATGTGAAGGATACTATTTTCTAAAAAATCAAATAAAATATGTGCGATCAATAGAACATTTTGAAAAAATCGCACAGTCTTTTTTTTGTTAGTTTGTATGGGTCTATAATTAATTCATGAATTTGTTATTTTCAACATTTGGGCTATAAGTTGCCATTATCAATAATCCTGAGGTTGCAGGGCGGAAGTATTTTCATGAAGGTTCAAATTACTTCTTTTGGATATGTTATCTGGCGATAGGAACAGAAGCTGAGAAAGGCGATTGTAACAACGATGGCTACCTGAGTGCTGTGAATTCCCTTTGTGTGCTGAAGGTGGCAACCGGAAACATAGAAGAGAGTCCGAAAGTCTATGATAGCGGATCTGTAATGTTCCTGGATGCAAGACTTATAATCCAGATAGAGTAGGCCTTGCCTCTGAAATTGATCCAAAGGTGTGGTATATTCAGATGAAGATGCCATCAGAAGCATTATGGAGTCCAAGCAACCCGCTGATACGTTCTTAGTTAGTTCATTTATTTCTATATTTTAACAATATTCAATTTAAAATTACAAGATCAAAATGAACTATTATGTCAGCCATATATTGATTCATTGGTCATTGACATTGATGTCATTGTTGACAGTATCAAACAATTCTCCTGATATAACAGATCCCATTTTTTGAAGCGTTTCAACCTGTGATGTCATTATGTCAAGTTCTTCAAAGCATGCTATGTGAAGGAGTGCATCTCCTTCATTCACAAGAGGGAGGTTGTTATTGCCTATTATTATGCCCGAAAGGGGTGACATGATCTCGGCTTCTTCATGTCCGAAAGGATCAACGATTACTCCTAAAGCTTCTCCTTTTTTCACATGAGAGCCTAATTTCTTGAAATAATGTACGATACCACTTTCAGGAGCACGCACCCATTTGTTTGTACGGGCGACCATTGGTTCGATCATTTTTTTTGTACCAGGGGCAGTTACTTTTGTCCTGATCATGCCCAGTTCTTTCATGAAATTGCGAATACCTTTCACACCTGCCCTGATGGCAACTTCATCAAAACGCAGTGCTTCCCCTCCTTCATAGACAAGGAGTGGAATATCTATTTCCGTACATGCCTCCCGCAATGATCCGTCCCTTAAGTTCGAATTAATTATCACCGGCATTCTGAAAGATCTTGCCAGCTCCTCTATACCAGGCATTTCAAGATTCACTCGTATCTGGGGAAGGTTGCTTCTGTTTATTGCTCCTGTGTGAAGGTCGATACCATGAGTACATTTGCTGATTATCTCTGTCATAAGGACATTTGCAAGCCTTGATGCAAGGGAACCTTTTTCACTTCCGGGGAATGAACGGTTCAGGTCACGCCTGTCGGGTAGGTATCTTGACAGTGAGACAAAACCATAGACATTGACAATGGGTACAGCTATTATGGTACCATTGAGTCCCCTGAACTTCGATGACCGAAGAAGCCTGCGTATGATCTCTACCCCATTTATCTCATCCCCGTGGATACCTGCGACTATGAACAGGCATGGGCCTTTTTTCCTGCCGTGTATCACATGGACCGGTATCTTGAGCGGGGTCTGAGTATAAAGGCTGGCTGCCGGTAGTTCCAGGTCCGCATGGGTGCCGGGTCTGATCTTCGTGCCGGCTATAGTTATGTCTGTGTTCTTCGTGTTCATTTCAGCCTGTTCCCCTTGTTATTGTTCTGTTTGGCCTGACATTCTTTTCAATGAACTGAATTATCATATCTGCAATGTTCTTTCCTGTTGCAGATTCTATTCCTTTGAGTCCGGGTGATGAGTTAACTTCCATCACAAGAGGTCCACGGCTTGAGCGGAGAATGTCAACTCCTGCTACATTGAGTCCCATTATCTTTGCTGCCTGCACCGCAGTTCTTCTTTCCAGGGGAGTTATCTTCGTAGGTACCGACTCAGCACCATGATGAAGATTGAATCTGAACTCTCCCTCCTTTGCCTGTCTTTTCATAGCTCCTACGACCCTTTCACCAACGACAAAGCACCTGACATCCGATCCAGCAGCTTCCTTTATGAATTCCTGTATCAGGATGTTCACTTGCAGTCCCATAAAGGCTTCTATCACGCTTTCTGCGGCCCCTTTTGTTTCGGCAAGGACTACCCCTATTCCCTGTGTACCTTCAAGGAGCTTGATCACAACAGGAGGTCCGCCAACCATTGCAATCAGGTCATCGATGTCATCGGGAGATCGAGCAAATACTGTAACAGGAAGCCCTATACCTTTTCTTGAAAGCAGCTGGAGTGATCTGAGCTTGTCCCTTGAACGCGAAATGGCCACTGATTCATTTACGCTGAATATTCCCATTATCTCAAAATGACGTACAACAGAAGCCCCGTAAAATGCAATGGATGAACCGATACGCGGGATGACAGCATCGTAACCGCAAAGTAATTCACCTTTGTAATGCATGGTCGGTTTTGCTGAGGTTATGTTCATGTAGCAACTGAGCGTATTGATCACATTTACATCGTGACCGCGCTCTTTCGCAGCTTCAGCCAGACGGGTTGTAGAATAACATTTCGGTTCCAGAGATAATATACTTATTTTCAACAATCTGCCCCCAGATCAACAATGGCCTGCGGTCGTGTTTAATGATCCAGAGGTCATTTATTGTTTCCCTTATTATTGTAATTGCTCTGATCAAATTTATAAGTTTGCAGCCCGGTTATAGTTCCATCAAAATGTTATTGTTCAAAGTTACATTGTATTCCCGAATATTCGGAAACTTCATTTGCAGTTATATTTTCCTCAAACCATATAAGTTCCTTTATTGTTTTTGTCAGACATGCGACAAGCCACTCCTTTATGTAGTTTTTCTCCCCAAGAAGCCTGCCTGTTTCGCTCATTTCTCCGTGTATCCAGGAATTCAGTTCCAGTACATAATGAAGTGCCAGTATTTTGTGTTCCTCATCATGAGAACCACAACCTTTAAACTCAGTTGATGGTTCTAATTTTCCTATGGCTTCTATCATCTTTCTCATATTATCGGGAAATGAATAATGACAGATGTCGGTCCGATCGATCTGATATAACAGATCTTTAAAATTTCGCTCTAACTCTTTTCGTTCTACTCCGAAATTCCAGAGTAGTCTGTCCAGGAGAGATCTGACGAGTGCTTCCTTGTGTTTGTTCCTCTGCCCCAGAGAATCATAAACTTCCCCGAACAGCTTTTCGGGAATCTCTTCGGGATCTTCTTCCGGTGGCTTTTCTCCTGCAAGCCATGCCTGCAGCACCCAGATATATTCCTGTCCTTTCCTGCTCCTTCCTGTCTTGTCCTCTAGCCAGGCATTTTCCCCGCATTTTGGATGAGATTTTCCAATTGAATCCGGATCAAGGTCCATTTGCATCTTTCCGATCGATCCGATTATTTTCAATACGTGCCGCTCAAATTTGAAGTGGCATATTTCCAGCCGGGAGATCAGGTTGCGGATGTCTTTTGCTACCTGCGGGAGGTTTTCAATACTCTTTTCCATCCGGTAGAGTTCTATTATTTCTTCGTCCGGTTGCTCAAAGCCTATGTTAGCCCAATTTTCCATCGGGATGTCTTCAGAACCTGATATTTCAGCAGTTTTCATGAGCATTTTCTCATTTTC
>JBNJIC010000119.1:0-6625 GCA_051749005.1 Halobacteriota archaeon
TCGATAGCTTTCCTGTTCAGCTCAGGATTACGTTTCCCTATCTGCCTCAAAGCCCAGTTGACTGCTTTTTTCACAAAATTGCGGGCATCTACAGATCCCTTTTCGATAAGGGGAAAGAATTCCTCAAAAACGAAATCCTCTGCCTTCTTGTCTGCTACGGCCATCCTTGCCATTAGCACGAAACCCGAGCGTTTCACGAACTCTTCTTTCCGGGAACTCCATTCGATGGCCTTCCTTAGGGAGAAAGGTGTCTTCTGGAAGAGGTTCATGCAGCACTGGTCGCATATCTCCCAGTAGTCAAAATCAGAGACCCACTTTTCCATCTGCTTTTCAGATACCTGCTTTGGATCTTCAACCATGGAAGCAAGGATCATGGTCTCCCTGTAGCCTTCATCCCATAACATGAGAGCCAGCTTGTGTTCCTTTGCGGTCTCCTTTGCGATCTTCCTGAGCTCCGGGATCGAAACACCAAAGCACTTCTCAGGAGTGATCCAGAAATGTGCCATTCCCTCTATAGCCTCAGGATCGCTCAGTTCTTCCAGTTTCCTGATGATGCTGTCATAATTTTCTTCTGTTGTATCCACAAGAGCAGCTCCCATTATTCCCTACATAAGAGAAGGAGTGTATGCTTTTTAAATATTATTAGGAGATACTTTTTTAACAAGGAAAAAGGGGAAGAATATGAGTGGCTTAATCGGAAAACTAGTGATCTGCATCCTGATAATATTTTTCGCAACAACAATGGCAGTATCAGCTGAAACCGGAAATGATACGAATATAAATGTCAATATTGATGAGATATACAGCAACATCGATATCTGTGACATAACCATGTCCACCTCCTCGACAGTTGAAGATTTGATAATGGAAGTACAGCTTGTACGGGAGGACAGAGTTATCGACAGTGAAACATTACATATTGACAGGAGCAATGAGAATTCCAGAACAATAAATGTGGTCCGGTGGGATACAAAGACAACTGAAGATGGCGCATATGAAGTGCATTTACAGGTCCTTAACGATGGAAAGGTGATCAATTCCATGGAATATGAGTTCGTTCATGGAAGGCAGGTGATCCCTGAGGTCGTAATAGAAGGCACCATCGCAAACTCCGAGGGTCTGACAGCTGTAATAAGACCTGTAAAGGCAACTCTTGTGGATATTGATTACATGCTAGTGGACGGTTCAGATGTCATCTACCTTGCAAAGGATGAGAAAGTATCTATGCACACAACCCCGCTTACGGTCCATAAAAGATGGAACACTCTTCTTCTGAACAATAAGGAATACACCGGACTTGTAAAGGTCAGACCGTCAGATGAGAAGACCGCTCTTGTGGTAACAGACACATTCTCTTCAATGGACGATGCAAGGATCACCGAGGTCTACAAGGATGATATCGGTGCAAGTGCCACTATCGAAGGAGAATCCCAGGTACCTTTCGATGGTTACGCCAGATTCACGACCTATGATGAGAACGGAGAGAATGTTGTAGAATCCGCCATCATGAGATCGCCCATACTTCTTACCGAAGAAGATGAGACAGTGGAGGCCATCTGGGAGAACAGCCTTACTGAAGGAAGATATAAGCTTGTTATCGAGGTCATCGGTAACGATGGGAATGTGCTCGACATAAAAGAAACGATCATCGATGTGGAGGAAAGGACAAACACCTCAAATTACATACCTGAAAAAGTTGAAGAGGAGAACAGCACACCATCATTCCTGCTGACCCAGACAGTTTTCGTTCTTGCTGTTGTTGGATTCATGCTTCGCCGAAGAAATGTCTTATGAATAATTCAAAGGTCATTAAAATGCCATATGAGCTTTTCATCGCAATGAGACATCTCAAAAGCCGGCGACGCCAGTCGCTGATCTCCATAAGTGCTATCGGTATCGCAGTCATGATACTGGTGATCTCGAACGCATTCATGGCAGGTTTCACAAATGAGATCTATGAGGTTACAGTCGAGAACCTTCCTCATGTGGTGGTCACTCCTGAAAAGGACGAAGAATATATCCATTTCTACAAAAGTATCATCCCACATATCGAAAGAATCGAAGGGGTGGTAGGGACCGCACATGCCCTTGAAGGGCAAGCCACGCTTCGATATAAGGAACAGACGACCAATGTCCTGATGAGAGGAGTGGTTCCGGAAAAAGAAGAAGTTGTATCACGCATATCAGAAGACATGATCGAAGGGAATTTCCACATGCTGGCACATTCCAGGAACACCATTGTCATCGGTGATAATCTTGCAGAAAAACTCGGAGTTAATATCGGCGATGACATCTTCGTGAACTTTCCTACGGCCAACCCCGCCTCCTACGAAGTAACAGGTATATTTGATAGCGGTACACCTGTTGATGATGTCCTTACATACACATCCCTCAGTACGGCACAGCAATTCTACGATAGCGGTGATTCCGTCAATGTTATCAATATCCGCCTTGCAGACTACAATAAAGATACAGAAATAGCAAATCAGATCGGAGAGCTTGGTTATGAGGCATCAGGCTGGACAACTACAAACCCTGAGATCTTGCAGACGATCACCATTGAGTCAACGTCCAACAACATAATGCTTGCACTGATACTACTAATAGCTTCTTTCGGTGTTGTCAGCACACTGAACATGGTAGTAATGGAAAAGATAAAAGAGATAGGAGTCCTGATGGCAATGGGAGCAACTGCTTCTGCCATACGCAGGATATTCATTCTGGAAAGCGGAATTCTGGGACTGATAGGTGCAATTGCAGGCTCTATTCTTGGAGCAGCCATTGCTCTGGCAATAGGAAGTTATCCGGTTCCTGCTGATTTTTATGGCATTGATGAGATACCAGTGTTCATATCTATATCGGACATAATTATTACAGTTGCAGGTGTATTCCTGCTAAACCTGATAGCAGGTGTATATCCTGCACAGCGCGCATCAGGACTTGATCCGTTAGAGGCAATTTCAACACATTAAGAAGAAATAAATTATCAAGCTTCTTTTCAGGTCAACTGTCTTTAAAAATAGGAGTTTTTAGAGGGAAAAATTCCTGAGGTGAAGCCCCCTGCCGTAAAGTGTATATACAATTACAAAATAGTACTCTTTGTGTAATGAGCGGGACCCTAATTTCTTTTCAAGTACCCCCACTCCCCAACCCGCTCATACCACCTTTCATGATTTTATACAATAAACTGTCCTTTTTTGAGCATATAGAATTGTTACCCCCGTGAGTACTATTACTCTACGACAGTGTTGTATACATAATTTATATCACTTATATAGTTATGAAAATACCAGTGACATTTTGTGCAAGTCCGATACTAATATCCACGGATCTCATCATAGTATCCTCAAAAAAGACCTCAATCCCCATGTCCTTAATATCGTCTCCTGCAGATTTATCACGAACATCAAGAACCATTGCATCAAGGATGTCGTTGTAGCATTCTGCAACACCAACTGAAGAAACATCAAGACCACATGCAGCCATCAGTTTCCCTGCAGGTCCGCTTATTGGTTCTTTTCCAATGATAGGACTTACTGCAATCACTTTTTTCTCTTTGAGTAACTCACGCATGCCAGGCAGGGAAATTATCGGACCAATGCTTGTGATAGGGTTACTGGGACCGATCAGCACCTCCCCCTCCCCCTCAAGGGCTTCGAGGACGCCTGGAGAGATAGATGCTTCCCCTATAAAATCCTGAGATACATCCAGCACCTCAGCCTCACCATGCTGTTTCACCCAGAAATCCTGGAAATGTACTCTTCCACCTGGTGTTGTTATCATTGTAGATACAGGATCATCGGACATGGGCAATATACGTGAACGGATGCCGAATGAGGAAGCCATGCTCTGTATGGCCTCTGTAAGGGACATGCCCTGTCTCAGCAACTCGGAACGCATTATATGGGTGGCCCTGTCAAGATCACCTATCATCATTCCTTCATCATGACCTGCAAGCTTCATCGCTTCATGGGTGATAAAGGTATCATCCTTCACACCCCACCATTTGTCCCTGTCAATCCGTTCAGATAAAAGGTAGAGCACAGTATCAATGTCAGGGGTTATCAGGTTCCCCGATACCCAAAGATCTTCTGCCGTGTTCACGACAACGGTGATATCCTCTTCAGGGAGGACTTGTCTTAGACCATCGAGCAATTTAGGAGTTCCTGTTCCACCTGATAATACGATCATACAAAACCTCTTATTTCCTGAAATAACGGAACATCATTATACAATGAACACTATTTAAACTATATGAAAGTAATACGGGATCCGGTACACGGATATATAGAACTGGACCAGCTTGTGTTGTCATTAATAGACACACCCCAGATGCAACGTCTGAGGAGGATACAGCAATTAGGACTTTCAAACCTGGTATATCCCGGAGCGAACCACACCCGTTTTGAGCATTCCCTGGGAGTAATGCACCTTGCAACAACCCTGACATCCCAGCTGGAATCCATCGAAAAGGACCAGAAAGATGAGATCCGTGCCGCTGCACTTCTCCATGATGTAGGCCATGGCCCGCTTTCACATGTTACAGAAAATATCATAAAGCAGTATACGCGCCAGAGGCACGAGGATGTTAAAAACATCCTTAAAAAAGGAGAGATCGCAGAGATACTGGACGAACACGGAATTGGCCCTGTAAATATTGCAGAACATATCAAAGGTGAGACCCCACTGGGAAAGATTGTAAACAGCGAGATCGATGTTGACCGCATGGACTACCTGGTAAGGGATGCACACTATACAGGAGTTGCCTTCGGACTTGTGGACCATGTACGCCTGATACATGAGATGCAATTCTATGAAGATAACCTGGTCGTAGGCCAGGGAGGCCTGAAAGCTGCAGAGTCACTCCTTGTATCACGTTTCCTCATGCACCCTTCGGTCTATTACCACCATGTATCAAGAATAGCCGAAACTATGTTCACGAGGGCCGTTCATGACCTTATCAACAAGGGATCTCTCGACCCTTTCAAACTACGCCAGATGGAAGATGGCAGGCTGTTCGAGATGATCAGGGACGACAACGGTTATGCAGGAGAACTTGCAAAACGTCTTGATGAGAGAAGACTGTACAAACGGGCCCTTCACGTTGGTATCGAGGCAGTGGGGGAAAATGTCCTGCGTTACAGGGGAAAAGTCGAACGTGTGGAAAATGAGATCGCAGAGATGGTCGGCATCGACAGCCAGGAAATACTGATCGATATCCCGAAGAGACCTGAGATTGCAGAAATGAAAGCACTGATAAAGGCCGACGGGAAGATGCTGAGGCTTGATGAAGCATCCAACATTGTGGCAACCATAGAGAATGCCCATCAGGACAACTGGAGAATGGGAGTATATACCATTAAGGAACACCGGGAAAAGGTCAGGAAAGCTGCAGAGGAATTCTTTGAAACCAAGAAAAGGACAAAACAGTTCAGACTTACAGACCTATGAGGTGATACTTTGCTGAAAATGAGAAAACAGACAAGCAGAGGAGAACTTATACTTGAACACCGGATCATCGGAGAAGATCTTCTAGTAACACTCACAGGAGGAAAAGGTCATATCGGGGCCGTAGCTGTTGGCTACTATGACAGGATACCCGGACATGCATCTTCATCGGTCATAACGCTACCATCACACAGAGATGACGCTATTGCCCTTGATGCTGCAAGACTTATCAGTTCGATCACACACAGCACAACGGTATTTACCGCAGGAATACATTTTGAGAACATCACAGCTGAGGAGATCAAGGAAATATTATCCGCATCAAATGAGCTGATAAATGGCTTCATAGTAGCACTGAAGGAGAATTAAGAATGGAGTTAGTTATAGGGATAAGCGGGGCTTCAGGGGCACAATATGGAATTCGCCTGCTTGAGCTTCTTGCGGATATAGAGATCGACACGCATCTTATAGTCACAAAGGCCGCAGAGAAGATAATCGAAGTTGAGACCGACCTTGCACCTGGAGACATAAAGGACCTGGCAACCTATGTACATGATGAAAAGGACTTCACCGCACCTATAGCAAGCGGATCCCATTCCTTTGAAGGAATGATCATAGCACCCTGCAGTATGAAAACGCTTGCTTCAGTGGCAAATGGCACCTCTGACAACCTCCTTGGACGCACAGCGGATGTGTGCCTGAAAGAAAGGAGAAAGCTGGTCCTCATGACCCGTGAAACGCCATTAAGCGGAATCCATATAGAGAACATGCTGAAGGCACATAATGCAGGGGCCATATTGCTACCGGCCTGTCCGGCTTATTACAACAGGCCTGAATCCATAGATGACCTTATCAACTTCATGGCAGGAAGGGCACTCGACCTGATGAAGGTCAGGAATGATGCTTACATGCGCTGGAAATGAGAGATTCAACACGTCCACGCGCCACCATTAGAAGGATTCCAGGCGATCACCTGGAGAACAATATTTAAGGCAGATCAACTCAATGAAAAAACTATTAAAGGTAAACGTAAAATTGAAAAGAAATTGAGCAATTGATTCTCAAAGACCGTGATTATGACAGATAAGTATATCTACTATAACTTCTATTTAGGGGAACGTGCTTCCAAATGCACTGCATGTGAGGTCTTTTGCATGCGATTAACATGATGGGATAG
>JBNJIC010000120.1:0-6471 GCA_051749005.1 Halobacteriota archaeon
GGAAAACCCTGATGCAGTCGATGCTCTTGAAAAACTTAACGAACAGATCGACACAGACACCATGAGAGGTCTGAACTATCAGTTCGATGTTGAGAAACGTGATGCAGAGGACATTGCAAGAGACTATCTTATAGAAAGTAGTTTGATAGAGGCCTGAACCTTTATCATCTTTACTTTTTTTAGTACAGCTACAGAAATTCCATTTAAACTGAGATCTACTTATGCCATCAAAAAGGATATTTGACAGAATCGATTCGATCCAGCTTCGTGGTGTAACCAAGAAATATGAAGATCGTTTTGCCATCAATGACCTTTCCCTTGATATTGAAGGGGGGGAAATGCTCATTCTCATCGGCCCCAGCGGCTCAGGAAAGACCACCACATTGCGTACATCAATCGCCTGATAGAACCTGATACCGGTACTATTCACATAAACGGGAAGAATATCATGGAACTTGAGCAGGTTGCTCTCAGAAGGAACATTGGCTATGTGATCCAGAACATTGGCCTGTTCCCTCATATGACAATAGGGGAAAATATAGGCCTTGTTGCCAAACTTGAAGGCTGGAGTAAAGCAAAGATCGATGAAAGGGTCAGATTCCTTCTGGACTTTGTATCCCTGCCTTCAGAGATGTTCATGAACAGGTATCCTCACCAGTTAAGCGGAGGACAGCAGCAGAGAGTAGGCCTTGCGAGGGCACTGGTAATGGACCCTCCACTTCTGCTCATGGACGAGCCCTTCGGAGCTCTCGACCCTATCCTCAGAAAGCAGCTTCAGGAGGAATTCTGTAGTATCCGTAAGAAGCTCGGGAAGACCATCATCTTCGTGACACATGATATAGAAGAAGCTTTCCGGCTGGCTGACAGGATAGGCATTATGGATGATGCAAAACTTGTCCAGATCGGAACAGCAGAGGAACTGATATTCCATCCTGTGAACGAGATGGTGGCAAGTATTGTTGATACAGGAAAGAAGTTCAAGCACCTTGACACCCTGAGAATCAACGAGATGACGTCCCCTCTTGAAAATAAGTATGTTCATTCTGCAGACATGCCTGTCAGTGATACCATTAAATCAATGCTTAAAAAAGACATTGAGCTTGCAGTTGTAGTAAATGGCGGGGAGCCCATGGGCGTAGTGAGGCTAAATAACCTGATGCTTCTTGGTGATACTAACGATATCATCGGGAACCATGTAGTCAAAGTTCCATCATACGAAAGTGAAGGTTTCCTTGAGAAAGCACTCAGGGAACTGCATGAGAACAATGATTCCATCGCTTTTGTAACAGATTCAGGAAAGGTAAAAGGTTTCCTGTTCCCGAATGACGTTTTCAAACAACTGGTATGACCGGCAGGGTAGAAAAAATGTTACTGAATGATATCGTTGATGTCTGGGAAACAAATTCTCTTACTACTCGTACCATTGAACACCTGACGATGTTCGGTATTGCCATAGTCATTGCTTCTATCATCGGGGTAAGCATAGGAATCTACCTGTACAGCCGGCCCGGGATCGCCCATCCGGTTCTTAATTTTCTAAACGTGGTTGAGACAATACCGGACATTCCATTACTTGTACTCCTCCTGCCAATATTCGGGCTGGGAGAGGAACCTACTATTGTAGCTTCCGTACTTTATTCGCTCTTGCCTATCACACGTAACACCTACACCGGCCTCAAAGAGGTCGACAAACAGTATATCGATATAGCACATGCAATGGGACTTTCCCAGCGTGAGATCCTTATGAAAGTTAGAATTCCCCTTTCTCTGCCAATGATCGCAGGCGGGCTGAGAATAGCTCTTGTCTTCACCATGGGTGTTGTAACACTTGGAGGGCTTATTGCTGCAGGAGGTCTTGGAGCAGCCCTTATAGCCGGCATACAGCTCTACAATGTGGGCACCATACTGGTTGCAGGCATATGGACCGGCCTTCTGGCAGTCATCCTTGACGGCTTTGCCGGGACCATTGAGAAAAAGCTGCAGAGGAGGTACGGTACATGGTAACCCTTGAGACCATACTGGGACACACCGGTGAACACCTCGTACTCCTGCTTACCACACTGGTGGTCAGCATTGCAATTTCCCTGCCCCTGGCATTCACTTCCCTCTACAGCAAACGCATCGGCTATGTGATCATGAAGTTCGCGAACCTCGCACAGGCAGTACCGAGCTTCGCTGTTGTTGCCATCGTGGTCCCGCTTATCGGGATCGGGTTCTACCCGGCTCTTATAGCCATACTGCTGAGGGCACTCCTGCCGATCATCAAGAACACATACATTGGTCTCTCAACGGTCGATCCTTCCATGCTTGACTACGCAGATGGCATAGGTCTTAACCAGTGGCAGGTACTTCGCTATATCCGTCTTCCAAATGCTTATCCTGCCATATTCGCAGGTATCAAGTTCGCTTCCATTCTCATCAACAGCATAGCCATACTGACAGCCTACATCGGTAGTGGCGGGCTTGGTGAACTTATCTTTGAAGGCCTTGTGGGCTTCAACAATGAGAAGATCCTTGCAGGTGCCATTCCTGCTATTTTGATAGCTCTGGTGCTGGATATTATCTTCACGGCGATGGAGAAGAAGCTGGTCCCGGATTACAGGAAATGAAATGCGTGTTATTAACTGTTAAGCAATAGTGATGTAAGGTTCACATCTTACCCTCCCACACAATTTTTGGGATATAGGTAAAAAGAAAAAATCGAAATTTTACCTGATGATCTCCGTCATTATCATGCTGGCCACAACATTCTTTTTCGTATTGAGGCAGGATCATGGTTAATCAGTTTCTTCTGGTTGTCTATATACTTGGGATACTTTTATTTTCCCTGAAGCTCAGGTAGGGGACCTTTTCAGGATTGGTGGTCTCGGACAGGAATGTGATGCATCCTGTGGTAATTGGAATTGCATACATGGCTGCCTACTTTAGTGCTGCCTCTTTCTTCGGAGTCAGAGTTCATGGGCTCATTGCCGGACTTCCATGGGTCATCTGGGGTGTATTCTTCCATGTAGCATTTGCATGCCTGGCATTACCGGATCTGCTGATCATGCTGTTCTCTGCTAAGGATAGGGGGTAGTGCGTTTTGCAGGTGTCTATGGTCCGATATCCATTACCATTTATGAGCTATGCATTTTCTCCCTGAGAGTCCTGGTTCACGGGGTATTCAGTTCAGAGCAACTGGCACCTTTCATGACAAACCCGGATGGCCTGATACATTTCCTGGCAACATCACTGCTACCCCGTCGATTTGACAGTATCGTTTTGCTGGCAGCCATCTACGGTGCAATGTCAACCATGAGTGCCATTGTATTGGTCACAAACAACAGCCCTTACTTCGGATATCCTGAGCTACCTGCGTCCGGCAACTCCGGATGATAAGGTGCTTAGCATAACGAGGATAGTAGGCGTTATCATAATCATAGTCATAGTATCGGCATTCTTCGCAATGCATGTGCCACATATGATAGTGCCGCTTGTATCCTTAAGCATGGGTGTGATCGTATGCTGCGTCTTCATACCACTCATTTTCGGACTTTACTGGGACCGTGGTACTTTCATCGGATTTGTCGCAAGCCTCGTGGCAAGCTTCGGTTCTGTGTTGCTGTGGCAGTTCTTTGGAAATTCACTCATTCATCCCGTGTTCATCGGTTTGATTTACGGTAGTGTGGCATACCTGGGAGGAAGCCTGTTAAGTTCCCATCCGACCTCTATAGGGGAAATGGAATAACATAAAAGATATTCAATTTCTGATATGGTTCCGTAGATAAAGCCTTCTGAGCCATTTCTTCTTCATTCATATATATCATCTATTTATCCCGGGATGAAAACAGTTTATCTTTATGGTCACCCTCTGGCGGGTTCTTTTTTGTATGTCCTGTTTTCTATGTTTTGTAGCCATTTTCTGTTATCTGTGATACATTTTGATGAATCTCTATCAGGATTACTTCATAAAAAGTAATTTAACTTATCAGTATCAATAAAAAAGTAAGGTGTTCAAAATTGAATAATGTGATCAGCAAGAGCTTCGAAATAAACGATTATACTATAGATGGTTCCCAGATCAATGGTTTCTGGATGACATTACTGGACAGGGAAACACTAACCACTGAAATAATCTACAGTCCTGTCAAAGGAGGCTCATTTAATGCAGCCCGGACAAAAGGAATGATAGAAAAGATCATCGGCAAATGTGATCATTTTAGTTCATTGCTTCCTGAGAACATCAGCTGTCAGGTCGCTTTCAGCAACCTTGATGATCTGACTTATGTTTCAGGTGAAGGTAATTTTGATGTTAATGTTGGTTATATGGACGAGATCAGGGTAGTCTACAGGCTGCACGTTGAGTATCACATCTGATCTTTTCAAATACCGGTTTCAGATATGTAATGAAAAATGCTCGTTCAGCCTGATCTGAAAACTCAGGACAATGATTAACAGAACATGTTCTCAGGATCAGCTGGTATGCAAAAACCAAATGTACTTCCTTTTCCGGGTTCGCTTTCCACCCAGACACTGCCACCATGCATTTCTACAAATTTCTTGACAAGGGTAAGACCAAGGCCTGTACCGCCATATTCTCTTGAGGTCGATGAGTCCACCTGGAAGAATGGGTTGAACAGTTTTTCCAGGTCTTCCGGTGCAATACCGATTCCAAAATCCTTTACAAAGAGGTCGATCGTCCTTTCAGAGATCCTGCCTCCAATGGTCACTGCACCTCCCTGATTTGTAAATTTGATGGAGTTGTTCACGAGGTTGTAAAGTATCTGCTTGAATTTGAGGACATCTGCTTTTATTACAGGTTTTTCTACCTCAATATCACATTTAAGGTCAATACCTTTCTTTTGAGAAAGTGGCATCATCAAGGTCTCGATCTCATCAATGGCATCTTTCACCTGGAATTCGTTAACATGAAGTTCTATTTCCCCGCTTTCAATGTGTGAGAAGTCCAGAAGATCATTGATAAGTTTCAAAAGATGATTCCCATTGTTAAGCATCGTGTAGAGGAACTTCTTCTGCTGTTCGTTCAAAGGCCCGTAATCTTCACTGTAAAGAAGGTCCGAGAAACCGATGAGCAGAGTGAGCGGGGTTCTGAGCTCATGGCTGATGTTCGAGATGAATTCGGTCTTGGCCATGTTTGCAGATTCCGCTGCTATCTTGGCATGTATAATTGCTTCCTCTGCATGCTTTCGTTCAGTGATATCCTGCACGATACCCTGGAAAAGAGTTGCTTTTCCATCTCTGTCCCTCTGGATGAAGGTCTTCTCATTCACCCATAATATCTTCCCATCCTTTGATACCATACGATATTCAGAGGTATAGTTGTCACTTCCATCCTCGCATTTCTGCGCAAGTGTGTCCCTGACCATATGATAGTCATCCGGATGGACCAGTTGACCATAATAAATTCTTCCGTTTACGAAATCTTCGGCTGAATAACCAAGTTTTGTAACATTCTCTGAAGCATAATCTGCAGGCCAGAGATCCTTTGCCTTCCACAGGAATACCATTGTGGAACTGTTGTTTATAATATCTTCAAGGGACATCTGCCTTCTGAGAGCTTCCTCAAAGGCAATATCATGATTTTTCTTTTCAGTGATATTATCTGCGCTAAGCAATACGAAAGAACTGTTGTTTTGTTGTATCAGTTTTGTTGAGATTACAATATCAAGTGTGACAGACCGCTCATTGTTTAAAATCTCCAGCTCGTGTTCCTTTTTGTAAACACTTTCCCCTGTGTCAAAAGTGTGCTTTATGGAATTTCTGATGGCACAATGCAGGCATTCTTTGTTCTTGCCACATCCTTCTCCTTTGAAAGAATTTATGCACCTGAAAAGTTCACCACCCAGAAGGCCGACACTCTGCTCTTTTTCATTACCAAGTTCAATACAGGCTGTATGGTTTATGTATTCAACTTTCACATCCTGATCGAACAGGATCATAGTTATAGGTATATCTTCAAAAATAGAACCTAATATGTCAGGGTCTACAAATAGATCCGCGGAGTCCTTACAGGATTCACTCAGATCGAACTCACGTTGAACTATCTTGCTTCTATCCAGATATGTCCCCTCCGTATATCCATATATTATGCCGAAATGACTGTTTATGCAGAATCTTTTTGTTAGTACGTTTTCTGCTTCTATATATAAATCCTCCGATTTGGCCAAAAGTGCTTATTTCACGGAAAATCAAAAAAAAGAATTAAAATACTTTGAATGCCTCGAAATCCATAATGACGGCGCAAAAGCAACATTATATGACGCCACAGGAAGTGGCCAAACATCTTAGGGTTGAGACAAAGATGATCCATGCATGGCTTGAGGAAGGGATCATGGACGGTCTTAATGTGGGCAGACTCTGGAGGATCCCCCGAACCCAGCTTGAGCAGGCGAATGACGACTTTTTGACACAAAGTGCATCTACATTGAACATAAAAGAGCTTCCACGCAATATGTTCGATTATGACAGGAC
>JBNJIC010000121.1:0-6404 GCA_051749005.1 Halobacteriota archaeon
CGAAGTGGTAGATTTCCTAAGCTCTAATTCAATAGGAATACCCTTTGACGAATGGATAGAGAATACGTACAGGGCATCTTCCCCAAAGAAAGCTGTGGACTTCTTTATTGAACATCTTAGTGAACTGACTGAAAGATCACTTCAGACAAACGACCTTTCACGTTCAAATGGCTGGGGAGATGTAGAGCTCTATTCTGCATTTGGTTCGGAACTGATAGGTGAAAAACTGCTGGGAATTCCTATCAGTCTCAAGCACGACAAAATGAGTGGCTACAATGATCTTTCAAAGATCGGCTTCCTTTCATATGGGGATTTCTACAATGTGGAACACGAAGGTTATGAACCAACAAGTCCTGCTGGTGATCGTTTCCAGACCTCCGGTTTTATGACCAGTTCGCTGGAGTATCATAAATTTGATTCAGACAAGGTCACGGAAAGCGTTAAACATGCCTTCTACGACGACTATGAAGGTGACAAACATCCTTATGAGGGGGTTACCGAACCTTTTACTGATCCTGATCGGATCGATTATCAGGATTTTTCTGCGGAAAAATACACATGGGCCAAAGCTCCGCGCTATGAGGGCATCCCCTGTGAGGTGGGGCCGTTATCCCGTCTGCTCATCATGAAAGAACCGCTTGTTACAGGCCTTGTGGAACTGTTCCGGGAACATGGCTATTCTCCTTTCGACAGCTATACCAGAATGATAGCACGCATGCAGGAGCTGTTCATCATAACCAATGAAGTGATCAAATGGATAACAACAGACCTTGATCCAAATGGAAGGTTCCGGGTGGATATTGACATGTCTGCAGCAAGGGATTCCAGGGGAATGGGTCTTTGTGAAGCCCCACGGGGTGCACTGGGACATTGGGTCATAACAGATAACGACTCAAAGGTCGCCAATTACCAGATCGTTACTCCAAGTGCCTGGAATCTGAGTCCCAGGGATAGTGAAGGTGTGCCGGGTCCTCTTGAACAGGCATTGGTCGGGTGCAGGATATCTGCAGTTAACAACTGGCTGGGAGTCGATTTCAGTAATCCTACCGGCATATTGCATGTGGGGAGGTCCTATGATCCGTGTATCACGTGTGCCGTTCACACCATCGATCTGACAGGGAAGAATCCTCCCGGCATGGTCAGGCTGCTGTGAGGAACTCAGAAATGATCATGTTTTTAGATATCAACCGGAGGTTCAATGTCTCAATCTGATCCTTCTGTTCGCATAATCGGATGTGGCAATCTTTTAATGGGAGACGATGGGGTTGGCATAAGAGTTGTCGATGCTCTCAAAAAAGAAGGTTCTGGTATTCCGGATGGGATCGATATAATTGATGCTGGTGTGTGTGGACTGGATCTCCTGAATCTGCTGGAAGGCGTTGATAAGGTCATTATTGTTGATTCAATGGTTGGCAGTGGAACTGTAAAGAAAGGCTCTATAACTCGCTTTGAGCCTGATGATCTTTTGGACGAAGAACACGAATACGCCGCAATGTTCTCAGCTCACGACATTGGTATCGCTGATATACTGACCATTGCAAAACATGTCCAGGACCTTCCGAAGATTATTGTTTTTGGAATAGAGGTCGGTGAGATCAGGCAGGATATGTCAATGGACCTCAGTCCGGAGGTCCTTGATGCAGTGAGCGGGGTGATTCCGTATATTGTTGAGGAAATTTCCGGAAAATTTCAATGACGAAGAATTCCGGATGTTTACCACGAAGCCTTTTATACAATTTTGAAGCAGGTATATTAGATGAAAACTCAATGCAGAATGATAAATGTTAGCGGGGTAGTCCAGGGTGTAGGTTTCCGCCCGTTCGTATATCATATTGCGAGAGAGAACACCCTCTGTGGTTATGTAAAGAACACAGGAAATGATGTGGAGATCGTCGCAGAAGGGAATAAAGAGGACATCGACCGTTTTCTTCACGATCTACGGAGTAAAAAACCACCTTTGTCGTTCATCGGCCAAATAAGAATGAAAGTTTCCCTTGTATCAAATTTTTCCGATTTCTCGATACTTGACAGTGAACAGGATGAAACTTCCAGTTCCATTATTCCGCCTGATGCTGCTATCTGCTCCGATTGCCTGCGGGAAATATATGATCAAAAAGACCGGCATTACCGTTATCCTTTCACATCCTGCACGAACTGTGGGCCGAGATTTTCCCTGCTAAATTCTCTTCCCTTTGATCGTGAAAACACCAGCATGGATGAATTTCCCCTCTGCCCGGCATGCAACCTTGAATACAAACTTCCTTCTGACAGGAGATTCCATGCACAAGCAATCGGTTGTCCGGATTGTGGTCCTGTACTTTCACTTATTAATAGTAGTGGTGATGCAATTGCATCAGGATACGATGCCATTCTCAGATGTGCACAACTCATAGATGAGGGCTCGATCGTTGCGGTCAAGGGATATGGTGGGTTCCATCTTGTTTGTGATGCGACTTCAGACAGTGCTGTCCTGAAGCTCAGGAATGCCCTTGATCGTCCTGCACAGCCTTTTGCAGTGATGGCAAGGGATGTCCGGACTGCGGGTTCTTTTGCCAGCATTGATGAGGATGAGAGTTCCATGTTGGTAAGCAGGCAGCGTCCGATCGTAGTTCTGGATAAAAGTGATGACTTCCTGTTATCCGATCACATTGCTCCTGACCTGCACAATATAGGTGTGATGTTACCCTACTCAGGCACACATCACCTCCTGTTCGATAATACTGATTCGGATGTTTACGTGATGACGTCTGCAAATCTTCGGGGTCTTCCGATGTTGGTCGATAATGATGAAGCATTGTCGCAGCTCAAAAATATATCAGATCATTACCTTCTGCACAACTATACTATCAGTAACAGGACCGATGATTCAGTTATCAGGTTCGTTACTGGAAAAAAAGCTTTCATAAGACGATCGCGGGGTTTTGTACCCGAGAGGATAGAACTTCCGTTTTCCATAGAGCCGACTATTGGTGTGGGTGCCGAGAGAAATGGTACCGTTACAATTGCAAGGGAAAACAATGCATACATTTCCCAGTATATAGGGAACACAAGGCATTTTGAGACCGCTAAGTATCACAGGCAGGTTGTTTCCAGTTTAGAAAGATTGACAAAGATCAATCCTCAGCGATGGGGTTGTGACCTGCATCCGGACTTCAATACCACTCGCTTTGCACAGGAGGAAAGTGGAAATAACACGGTCTTCGTGCAGCACCATTATGCACATATCATATCTCTGATGGTGGATAACCTATTGCCGGAAGATTCGTGTATCATCGGAATCGTTCTTGACGGTGCAGGATACGGGGAAGATGGAACGATATGGGGCGGAGAGATTCTTGAAGCCACTTATTCCGGTTATGAAAGAGTTGCTCATCTTATGGAGCAGCCAATGCCAGGCGGGGATATGGCTGCGATCTATCCTTCACGTATGGTTCTGGGGATGTTGCATGATTTTCTTGAGCCGGAAGAATTGAAAGAACTGTCTCTTTACTTCAGGCATGGCGAACAGGAATGTGATATTGTTCTGCAGCAACTGGAAAAAGGTGTTAACCTTGTTAAAACGAGTAGCTTCGCAAGGGTGCTTGACAGTGCATCAGTACTTCTCGGAATCTCACATTATCGCAGTTATCAGGGTGAGCCTGCCATGAAACTGGAATCGGCTGCAAAGAAAGGTGAGCATAATGTGGATCTGCCTGTTAGATACAAGCGAGGCCTGCTTGACACTACCAGCCTGCTGTACGGTCTGTACGAAAGGCTTGTTACACATGAAGGTTGTGATCTTGCATATTCCATAGAGGATGCACTTGCTGTAGGAGTTGCTGAACTTGCAGTCTCAGCTGCCAAAAAAAAGAGCATTGATGTTATAGGGCTCAGTGGGGGAGTTGCTTATAATGGACACATAACTGGCAGGATCGGTGAAATTGTAAAGAATGAGGGTTTTGAATTCATTACCCATAACAAAATTCCATGTGGTGATGGCGGGATTTCTCTGGGACAGGCAGTTGTTGCAGGATATACTGGTTCCAACTCAATATCTTTTGACATCTCTTAAATGTCTCTTATTATACTGCTCTTAAGGTCTTTTGAACGCTTCACATACGGAAGCTTTCTTTCAGATCTTCCAGACTGTAAGGTCCTCCGAAATGCGCAATATAGATCTTCTCAGGAGCATAGTCCACCAGCTTTTGGATACTCTTCATAACTTCATTCGGATCATCCGCCCAGAATGGAATATTAGGCTTGCTTGAAAGAAGTGATGGAACTATCAGGTCGCCCACAATGGCATCACCATTATCCAGAATAACTGATACGGAGCCCGGTGTATGGCCGGGGGTTGCTATCACCTTTCCCGTTACCCCGTACTCTTCAAGTTCGAACAGGTCCTCAATGAGAATATCGGGTTCCAACGGAGGATAATGTGTGCTTTTTCCCCGTCCAAGAAAAGGCCTGAGAACCCATCCGATAAATCTGGAAGGTTTCAGTTCTCCCTGGGAGCCAGAGCGGAGCTTATCCGCATCCAGACAATGTACTGCGACCTTTGCACCGGTTATTTCACGTAACTTCGCAGCACTTCCTGCATGGTCGGGATGCCCATGGGTCAGGACTATCAGTTTCACATCCTCTGGTGCGATATCATGCTCACGGAGTTTTTCAAGAATGGCGTCTTCACTTCCCGGATAACCGGTATCGACAATAATGGCTTCTTCTTCTTTTACGATGAAAGCAGTGGTCATCTTCAGTTGTACTGGAATAACAGTTGTAGATGTGTTCATAAACCCTCTCCCACTTATCAAAGTTGCATCTTTGGTTATTATATTTTTTGTTATAACAACTGAAAAATTCACAGATAATTCTTCAGAAAGATCCTGGTAAGCGTGGTTAATAAGGTAGGAATAAAACAAGATAGAAATAAAACAAGACAGAAATGTTCTGAAAATTGAATAATAAATTCAAAAAAATATGAAAGAGAAAAAAAGATCTGATAAAAATTTACTATTTATTAGAAAAGGAAAAGTTCAGACAGACTGCTGAACTCTTTCGAACTCTTCCTGTATCTCCTGTTCCGGCTCCTCTCCAAATCTTGTGACCAGCATGATCACAATACTTGAAAGGACGAATCCAGGTACGATCTCGTAGAGGTCGAAGATTCCTCCTGAGAGTTGTTTCCAGACGATGACGGTGATACCACCAATTATCATTCCTGCAAGGGCTGCGTTCCTGGTCATCTTCTTTGAGAACAGGGAGAAGAGGATCGCAGGTCCGAAAGCGGCACCGAATCCGGCCCATGCATAGGCTACAAGGTCAAGGACCGAGCTTTCGGGGTCCAGAGCGAAATAGTAGGCAAGCAGGGAGATGCCGATAACCGTGAAACGTCCCATCCAGACAAGTTCCCTCTGGCTGGCATCTGACTTGAAGATCAGTGTGTAGATATCCTCTGTAAATGCAGACGCTGACACAAGCAACTGGGAGTCAGCAGTACTCATTATGGCTGCCAGGATCGCTGCCAGCATTACTCCTGCAACTACAGGGTGGAAGAGGCTGTTGACCATTACCATGAAAACGGTCTCACTTGTTGCTCCTGCAAGGAACTCGGGGACATATGCTCTTCCCACAAGACCAACGATAACTGCGAATGCAAGGGAGATCGTTACCCATGCCATTGCTATTGCACGGGACTGTTTGATCTCCTCAGGGTCGTTGATAGCCATAAAACGCACAAGGATGTGTGGCTGTCCGAAATAACCGAATCCCCAGGCCATGAGGGACACTACTGCCATCAGTGAGATCATTGTTCCGTCAGATCCTGTTAACGGGCTCAGGAGGTTTGGGTCGATGGTCCTTATCAGGTCGGTTGTCGAAGAGATCCCTCCAAGACCGTTCATGGCAGCCACAGGCACCAGTGTAATTGCAAGGATCATGAGCAGGCCCTGGAAGAAATCGGTCCAGCAGACCGCCATGAATCCTCCCATGAAGGTATATGAGATGATAACAAGAACTCCGATTGTAAGTGCTGTGATGTATTCTACCCCGAAGACCGTGCTGAAAAGCTTTCCTCCTGCAACGAATCCGGAGGATGTGTAGAAGAGGAAGAATATCAGGATGAACAGGGCCGAAATGGTTCTCAGGAGCTTGCTCTTGTCGCGGAAACGGTTCTCGAAATATACCGGAATTGTGAGGGCATCGCCTGCTTCCTTTGTGTATTTACGAAGTCTCTTGGCAACGAACTTCCAGTTAAGGTATGTTCCGATACCAAGACCGAGTGCGATCCATATTGCTTCCATTCCTGCAAGGTATGCATAACCAGGCAATCCCAGTAGCAGCCAGCCGCTCATGTCAGATGCCTGGGAACTGAGAGCAGTTACCCATTTGTTCAGTTTCCTGCC
Source organism: Halobacteriota archaeon (assembly GCA_051749005.1). Taxonomy (GTDB): domain Archaea; phylum Halobacteriota; class Methanosarcinia; order Methanosarcinales; family Methanosarcinaceae; genus Methanococcoides. The sequence goes on from JBNJIC010000121.1 coordinate 6,384, forward strand.
ACCAAGGATGTAGTCAGAAAG
>JBNJIC010000122.1:0-6366 GCA_051749005.1 Halobacteriota archaeon
GGAGAAGTTCCCTGAAGTTCCGGTTATTGGTCTGACGGCAACAGCTACTCCGAAGGTCAAGGAAGATACGATCAAATTGCTTAACCTGAGGTCTCCTTCTGTATATATGGCAAGCTTTAATCGCAGCAACCTTTCCTATGAGATAAGGCAGAAAAAGAACTCATTTGGTGATCTCGTTAATCTCCTCAAAAGCCATGATGGTGAGTCGGGAATCATCTACTGCAACAGCCGAAAGAGCGTGGAATCTCTTTCCAGAAAGCTCAACAACGCAGGATTTCACACGTTACCTTATCATGCCGGTCTTTCCGATTCCAAAAGACATGAGCACCAGGAACGCTTCATAAAGGATGATGTTGATATCATAGTGGCTACTGTGGCCTTTGGTATGGGTATTGACAAACCGAATGTGAGATTTGTCGTCCATTATGATCTTCCCAAGAACATAGAAGGCTATTATCAGGAGACTGGCAGGGGTGGCCGTGACGGTCTTGAATGTGAATGTGTACTCTATTTCAGTCGGGGTGACTGGTATAAGATCAAGTACTTTATCGACAAGATGTCGAAAAAATCCGAGCGTGATATTGCGACGGTAAAGCTTCGGGAAATGATCGATTTCTGTGAAAGTACGACCTGCCGCAGGAAGGTCTTGCTTGGTTATTTCGGAGAGGACCTGGGATCCGATTATTGTGGCGGTTGCGATGTCTGTCTTAGACCGCGTGACACTTTTGATGCTTCTGAAGCTGCAAGGGTCCTTTTGTCCTGTGTGGACGAGGTCAATGAACGCTTCGGTCTGACGCATGTGGTTGATATAATTTCTGGGTCACGGTCAAAGAAGATCAAAGGCTATAAGCATGACCGTCTCACAAGCTATGGCACCGGCGAGGGCTACACAAAGTCCGAATGGCTCGATATTGCAAGGGAGATGGTTCGTCTTGGTTTCCTTGATGTTAAAGGGGCCAGATATCCTCTGTTAAGCCTTAACAAAAAGAGCCGGGGAGTGCTTGCAGGTGATGAGGTCTTGTTGACACGTCCGGCTTCCGGTACAGTTGCTGTGAAAACCGGAAAACCCCAAAATACCACTTCAAGATCAGCGACTTCAAAGAGCACTAGCTCAAATAATGTCCGTTCAAGTACCTCTGTCTCAAAGACTGCCAGTTCAAGGCCCTCTACTTCTAAGAAAACCAAATCAAAAGGAACCGCTTCAAAGGCATCCACCGCAATTAAAAAGTCTAAGAGGGTTCCAACTCCGATCTCACGTCCCGACAAAAAATTGTTCGACCGGCTTAAGAAATTAAGAAAAAGTCTGGCAGAGGAAGAGGATGTTCCGCCTTACATCATCTTTGCGGATACAAGCCTTCGTCAGATGGCGGTAAAGTATCCTATAAGGAACGAGGAGTTCCTTGACATTACAGGTGTCGGTGAGTTCAAATTAAAAAAGTACGGGCCTGTCTTCATGGAAGAGATCACCCGTTACTTGAAAGGCTCTAAATAACTTTCTCACAGAAGGAAGTTCAGCGTGAGCTTGAATATGAGGTCCCCGTATACTACTGCTGCTATGAAACCGGCAGTTATGGGTATCATGAATGGCAGGCCGGGCGTGACCCACACTCTTTCATCGATAAGGCCGTTTTCTGCATATTCCTGCAGTCTGGAGATTTCCTCATTGTCAAGTTTTGTGCCTGATGTGGTGAACTTATTCCTGATCTCGTTGTCAACCTCTTCGAAGGCTTCAATCAGCCTTATATGAGGTTTGTCAAGTTTTGAGACAGGCGTCCTGTATCCAACGAACATATAATGTGGCTTCTTCAGTGTCTCTTTCAATGAAGGCTGTGTCATATTGTAAAGGAACAGCCCTATCGGAACTATTATTGTCAGGATGACCGAATTTCCAAATACGCTGAATGTGAAAAGGTTAAGCGGCGGGATGCCGAAGATCGGTAACTGCCTTCCAAAGAGTTCCATTGCGGGGTATATCGGTAATATAAGTGATATGACCATCAGGACCTTTGCATCGGCACCACCAAAGGCATTCAGATAGAACAATATGTAAACGAATGTGAAGATTAGTATGAAGGAGATCGCTGTCCATTTGATGTACGGGATGCCAAACCTGTAAGCATCATATAGCATGAAGATGGCACCTGCTCCAAGCATTTTTGGCCAGAGGCGGTTGGTGACCCTTCTCGATTTGATGTCGGAGTAGCAGGCATAGATCAGGAACGGGGCACAGACAAGCACCTTCAACAGTTCTATCATCACATTTTCTCCCATTTCTTGAGTTTAAGTACCTCAGAAAGCGTGCTTCCACGCTTTATTTCTTCATATATTCGCTTCTCGTTCTTTTCCACTTCTTTTGCACGTCTTGCTATTTCATATGCACGTTCTTTCTGGACCACAACGACCCCGTTATCATCGCCTATGATGTAATCTCCCGGGTTGATCAGCTGTGAACCGCAGTTGATTGTAGCATTGATCTCACCAAAACCTTTCGGGTCACCTGCATTAGGGACGTTGCTGGCTGCGAATACGGGTAGTCCGATCTTCCTGATCTCATCAATGTCCCTTACTGCACCATCAATGACAACTCCTGCGATACCCTTGTTCAGACAACTGAGTGTGGCAAGCCCTCCCCATGGTGCAATATGCGGACTTCCGTTGTATATCACAATAACATCTCCCTGTCTTGCAGCCTCTATTGCTTCAACGGGTTTTGCCCAGTCCCCTTCGAAGGTCTGTACCGTGAAGGCTGTTCCTACCATCTTTTTCCCGTCTACCATGGAACGGATGTTCTTCATTGCACCTTTTCTGTGCATAGCATCTGAGATATTAGGGGTGGAAACCTCTGAGAACAATCTTCTTGTCTCCTGTTCCAGTGTTTGTCGTTTGAACTCGGGTATCTTAGTGGCATCAACACTCTCACGTATCTTTCTTGCAGATTCTGTCACATCATCTGATTGTGTTATATTTCCTCCGACAATGACGATACTTGCACCTGCTTTTACTGCCTGTCCAGATGTTACTGCATCGAGTCCTCCTGCAGCTGCCACTGGTATATTCACTGACTTAACGATCCTCTCGAGCAGTGGAGTGGGATCTTTTCCTGTCATCTGCTGATCGATACCTGTATGCATGTTGATGTAGTCAATCCCCATCTTTTCAAGTTCCTGTGCTCTATTTACAGGATCTTCTACTATGATCAGGTCTGCCATCAGCCTGACCCCGTATTTTCTTGCAGACCTTACTGCATCCTGAACTGTGGAGTCATCTGCATTGCCCAGCAACATTACAATGTCTGCACCTGCCTTGGCCGCCATTTCCACTTCAAAGGCACCGGTATCTGCGATCTTCATATCAGCAAGAATAGTATGTTCGGGAAATTCCTTTTTGAGTTGTCTGACAGCATTCATACCTTCGCTTTTTATAAGTGGTGTGCCTGCCTCGATCCAGTTAGCGCCTCCAGCGACCGCTTCTCTCGCGATCTGTATGGCGCGGTCGATCTCCAGCAGGTCAAGTGCTACCTGAATTATTGTATTAATATGATCACCTTTTGGAGTTTTATATGGTAAGTATGCCTGAATAAGTATAAATCTAACCGGCTATATGTTCATATTACTTAATAATTGATGGCATTTGATGCGACAAGAGAGGTCTGGTGAACATGGGTGATGATCAGTTAATAAGCAAACAACAGCTTGAAAAGCTTTTGGCCCGACTTCACAGGCAATTGTTCTGGTGTGGTGAGAGGATACCCGATGAGGTGGAGATCGAAGGAAAAATGGTTCCATTGCATGATATTACATGGGAACTCATAAACAAGCCGAAACTTTCTGAAGATGATCGGGAACGTATTGACCATTGCATCCTGGTACTTAACAAAAAAGCAAAGTCCTGTGAAAACTATCTTGAAAAGGGTGATATGACAATCGACGAAGCAAGGGATGTTTTCGACAAAACTGCCGGTCTTTTGCGTGCCATCATGGATCTTAAGGACATTGAAGAGCTTTCAGGTCCGGAACGTATGAAAAAATTCCGTGAAGAAGCTGAAAAATGCAAGTTAAAAGATGCAAAGAGCTGGATGAAGTTCCTTGGAGAACTGGAAGAATGACCCTGTAGATATATTTTCTTCTTTTCTTTAATTTACCATTGGCAAATATTATATTTAATGCAATTCTTTTCCCTATGAATGACATTCAAAGACCTTCATATCATTTCCATGAAATCCTTCTCAAGAGATATGATCGATCATATCCTTGATACTGCTGAAAAACTTGAGCCGATAGCAAGCGGTAAAACAAAATCTGATCTACTCAATGGCAAAGTACTGGCTGTCATGTTCTTTGAACCAAGTACCAGGACGCGCATGTCATTTGAGTCTGCAATGATGCGTCTTGGAGGGGATGTGCTAAGCCTTGGTTCCGTTGATGCAAGTTCCATTGCAAAAGGTGAGACCCTTGCTGATACTATCCGTGTGGTGCAGGGCTATTCCAATGCCATTGTACTTCGACATAACAAAGAGGGTGCTGCACAGCTTGCTTCAGAGTTCTCATCGGTTCCTGTGATCAATGCGGGTGATGGTGCAGGCCACCATCCTACCCAGACATTCCTTGATCTGTATACCATAAGGCGGGAAAGTCACCTTGAGGGGTTGAAAATAGCTCTTGCAGGTGACCTGAAGTATGGAAGGACCGTACATTCATTGTGCTATGCACTGTCCCTGTACGGTGCAGACATCACTCTGGTATCTCCAAAAGAACTTCGTATGCCTGCAGAGATCATAGAGGATCTGCGGAGTCGCCATATAAAGGTAATGGAGACCGATTCTATCGAAGAGGCCATTACTGATGTGGATGTTCTGTATGCTACAAGGATACAGAAGGAGCGTTTCCCGGACCCGGCTGAATATCGTAAAGTTGCCAACAGTCTCCAGATAACCACTGAACTTCTGGAAAAGGCAAAACCGGATCTTAAGGTCATGCACCCTCTTCCAAGGACAAATGAGATCGATCCGAATGTTGATGATACTCCCCATTCATGCTATTTCAAGCAGTCCTTCTATGGTGTTCCGGTAAGAATGGCATTACTTGCACTTGTGATGGGGGAATTGGAATGAACAAGGAAGAAACTATCGTACCTGAGATCAGGGTACATCCCATTAAGAACGGAACTGTCATCGATCATATTACTGCAGGACAGGCTCTTAATGTCCTGAACATACTTAATATTCCAAATGCTGCTTCAGGTGTCATAAGCATAATTATCAATGCACCGAGCGTTCACGGGATAAAGGATGTTGTTAAGATCGAAGGCAGGGAGTTGAATGTTGCAGAGGTTGATAAGATTTCACTTATAGCTCCAAAAGCCACTATCAATATTATCAGGAACTTTGATGTATCTGAAAAAATGCATGTCAGCATTCCTGGAAAAGTGGATGGTGTGGTCAAATGCATTAACCCGAATTGTATCTCTAACAGTAACGAACCAATATCATCAAGGTTTACTGTGAGTACTGATGGGAATAAGATCATCCTTCGTTGTTTGTACTGTGAAAGGATAATCTCAGAAGATATCGGAAATCATCTTCTCTGATATCTTTCATTTAAAAATCAAAATTTTAGGCTTATTCCTTAATAGCACTTTTATCCAAAGAATTCTCTATCGCTGATCCTTGGTTTTTGATTGTGGAAATTATTTATGATCTAAAAAAGAGTTAGAATCCCAGGATATCATCCATTGTATAGATTCCTGGTTCTGCGTTTGCTATCCAGATAGCTGACTTAACAGCTCCTGATGCAAATGCATTTCTGGAATGTGCCTGGTGTTTTATCTCTATGCGTTCACTTCCCCCGGCAAAGAGAACTGTGTGATCGCCGACTATGTCTCCGCCGCGTACTGCATGTATCCCGATCTCTTTTTCTCTCGGGGCGAGACCTTCGCGTCCGTATACGAAATCCTTTCCGCCCAGTGTTTCACTGATCACTTCAGCAGCTTTCATTGCGGTGCCGCTGGGTGCATCTTTTTTCTTGTTGTGGTGAGCTTCTATGACCTCAATGTCATAGTCTGAAAGGTATTTTGCAGTTTCCTGCAGTATCTTGAAAAAGACATTAACTCCCATGGAATAATTTGGTGATATTATTCCTGTGATATTGTTCCTGGTAATTGCGGCCTCTATAATGGTACGCTGCTCCGGAGTGAAACCGGTAGTTCCAATTACAAGGTCAACACCTGCATCTGCTGCGACCGGTGCGTTCACCACAGTTGCAGCTGCAATTGTAAAATCTATCACTACATCCGTTTTTGATTCTTTGAGAACGGCTGCCATGTCTGCAACATCAGAGACTTCAACATCAAGCTTTCCAAGCTGTGCCA
>JBNJIC010000123.1:0-6305 GCA_051749005.1 Halobacteriota archaeon
GTAACATGATCGGGTTTGCCTACGAAAGAGTGCCATACTATCATAAAATGTTCAAAGAACTGAGACTGGAACCATCCGACATCACGACCCTTGAAGACCTTGAAAAGATCCCTGCCCTTAACAAGGACATCATCAAGGAGAACTGGGAAGATTTCAAACCTGTCGGTCTGGACAAAATGAAATACTACACCTATTCAACAGCCGGCTCCACAGGGACCCCCTTCCGGTACAGGCAGTCGAAGTTCGATCGTTTTTTATCAGGCGCAATGCTCTACCGCGGATGGGGATACGCTGGTTTCGAACTCGGGGACCGGATGGTATTTCTCGCAGGAACCTCCCTGGATGTAGGGACAAGATCAGGAATGATCAACAAAGCCCATGAGATCACAAGGAACATACGCAGGCTATCCTCATTTGAAATGGGACCTGAGGACATGCAAAAATATGCAGAGACAGTTAGTTCATTCAAACCTAAGTTCATAAGAGGTTATGCCTCATCGATCAATTTTTTTGCTGATTTTATAAATGAGATCAATATTGAGATTCCAGCTCCAAAGGCCGTCTTCACAACTGCTGAGAAACTAATGTCGAACATGCGCAAGAACATTGAAGATACGTTCGGATGCGAGGTCTATGATAATTATGGCCTCAACGATGGGGGAGTGGGAGCCTACGAATGTCCAGAACATAACGGATTACATATCGATACTGAACGAAGCATTATGGAAATTGCGGATGACGATGGAAAACAGCTGGAAGAGGGTGCAGGAAGGATACTGGCAACCAGCCTTTACAACTACCCCATGCCCTTCATCAGGTATGAAACAGGAGACATAGGACACATCCTCAATGAAAAATGTACATGTGGAAGAGGATCCAGATTGCTTAAAGAGATCATGGGACGCACAGTCGATATCCTGGTCACACCTGATGGAAGGCATGTTCATGGATATTTTGTTTTGTATATATTCTGGGAATACGGAGAGGGGATAAAAGAATACCAGGTCATACAGAAAGAAGTTGACAAGCTTTTCATCAGGATCGTAACGGAAGATGATTTTGATGAAAAGCAACTGGACAGGATCACAGAGGTCATTAAAAGTAAGTCAGACGAATGGGACGTTGAATTCCGGTTCGTTGATGAGATCGAAAGGACAAAAGCCGGAAAGTACAAGTTTATAATCTCCGAGCTGGTATGATGTCAGATAATGATGTTGTAACACTTGTGGCCGTTGGGGACATTATGCTGGGAGACCACCCAATATGCATTGGCCACGGTGTCGGAAGTCTCATCAAAAAAAAAGGACCAGGATTTGTATTTGAGAATGTTTCAGACATATTGAATAAAGCAGATATTGCATTCGGGAACTTAGAATCTGTTCTATCAGATATAGAGATAGACCACGACAACATCAAGTCGGTACAGCTAAGAGGATCAGAAAGCTCGGTAGAGGGAATCGTTTCTGCGGGTTTTGATATGATGTCCATAGCTAATAACCACATTATGGAACATGGAGAACGATCACTTATAAAGACCAGGGAATTACTGTCCGGCAATAAGATCATGACAGCAGGTGTTTCTGAAAGCAAAATGAGCTCCAGGGAACCGGTCATTTTAGATCGGAAAGGGATCACATTTGGATTCCTTGCCTATTGCCTTGTGCCTGATAAGACCGCCTATCGTTCTGTTGAAGATCCCCATGAAATCGTCAATGATGTCAGAAAGTTCAGAGATGATGTAGACATTCTGATAGTCTCACTTCACTGGGGAAATGAATTCATAAGAAAACCATCACCTTACCAGTTCACTCTTGCCCATGACATAATAGATGCAGGTGCGGATCTTATCCTGGGACATCATCCCCATGTGTTACAGGGTGTTGAGAGTTACAATAACGGAGTTATAGTATATAGCATGGGAAATTTCGTTTTTGACATGTGGCAAAAGAAAATGAGAGAATCCATTATATTTTCATGCAGTTTCTCAAGGAATGGTATTGAAGATGTCGAGATCATACCCGCATACATCAATGATCATTACCAGCCAACCCCTCTTCATGGGAAAGACAGAGAGACACTTTTGTCGAAAATCGGCAGTGATTTCCTGGAACTTGTTGATGAGAATACATACCAAAAAGAAGTAAGGGATTGCAGAAAACAGTATCGTCTGGCCCTTGTAAGGCACCTTATCACAAATTTCTACCGATACAGGTTCACATACCTGTATCAGATACTTGAAAACTTTGTCAGAAAATGAGATTGGTCCCATGAAATTGTTAATAGCACTGAAACTGGCCGATAGGAACATGATGCACCACCTCTATCCGATAACACTACTGGATGAAATGGAAAAACTGATAGTTGTGCGGGACAAAAATGGCCCCGATATCGACAAAGTTGAGTACTATTGCCCCCCTTCCTGGACCCTGAAGATCCCAATCATCGCTTTATTTTATAAATTTGTGCTGCTGACCTACCTATCCATACTAGAAAGACCGGAACTGGTCCATGGATACCTCCTGTTCCCGCATGGGATCATAGCATTTATAGCAGGCAAACTGACAGGAAAGAAGGTGGGAGTATCAATGCTTGCAGGACCTGTGGAATTGTATGCACCAGGCAGAAGTCCTATAGGAAAATACACATACTGCAGACCATTACCACCTTTGAACTTTTCAGCAAAGATATTATTGTATATATTAAACAGATGTGACATCATAACGGTCACCGGAAGCTATACCAGAAGATATCTGGAGAGCAAGGGCATAAAAGAGGATAAAGTTTCCATACTCCCTCATGCAGTGGACAATAACTTCAAACGTGTGGATTCAACCAGAGATTATGACATTGTGTTTGTCGGAAGAATGGCCGGTGTAAAACATGTTGAAACACTGATAAGATCAATTGAAATCGTAAGACGTACGCATGAGAATGTTAAAGTTGCAATCATCGGAGAGGGGGAGTGTAAACCGAGGCTGGAAGAACTTACCAGAGAACTTGGCCTGATGGAGAACATCTATTTTGCAGGATACCAGTCCAATGTCTGGAATTGGTATAACAGAGGTAAAATGTCGACATTGACATCCGAAAGGGAAGGATTCCCCTATTCGGTTGTTGAAGCCCTAAGTTGCGGCCTGCCTGTCATATCCTCCAATTGCGGGAACGTGTCAGATCTTATAGAACATGGATACAACGGATCCATCATTGATGATTACCAGGATCACTCCTCATTTGCTAAAGCGATAATTGAATTGCTGGAGGAACCTGAAAAGTTATCTGCATATTCCAACAATGCAGAAAAAAGTGTTCGCCACCTGAATGAAGAAAGTGTGACAAATGTGTGGGACACTATTATTAAAAGGATCTCAAAATAAAAAACCATATATATCACAGAACTTATCTTTTAATGTGGGGGCAAACAGAACGTTTAGAAAAATACCATTCTTTTTGTTGCGGATAACAGGAATACCATACTTCATCAGAGAGGTCATCCAGAGAAGGAAAGTAACGCTAGTCCTTTTTCATGATGTGGATCCCGACAGAGTTGACATGCAACTGAGAGCATTAACATCCAGGTACAATGTCATCTCCCTGAAGGATTACATCCGGGCAAAGGAAGCAGGAACAGTTCATGATCTTCCACCAAGATCATTGATAATAACACTGGATGACGGACATAAGAGCAATTATGACCTCAAAAACCTGCTGGAAAAATATGAGATCCCGGCCACTATTTTCCTGTGCAGCGGCATAGTTGACACAAATCGTCATTTCTGGTGGGAGCACAGCATAAACACTGATAAGCGGGAAAAGCTGAAAAAAGTACCCAATAAAGAGAGACTGGAGATCCTGAGAGAATACGGATTCGAGGAAACAAAAGAATTCGATGACAGAGAGGCGCTATCTAAAGAAGAGATCGAGAATATGAAGTCCATAGTAGACTTCCAGTCCCACACTGTATTCCACCCGATACTGCCCAACTGCACAGAAGAAGAAGCATACATGGAGATCTCGCAGTCAAAAAAAGACCTTGAGGAAAAGTACGGACTCAAAATATATGCATTGTCCTATCCAAACGGCGACTACTCGGAACGTGATATATCGATCGCTGAAAAAGAAGGTTATACATGCGGTATCACCGTTGATGCCGGGTTTAATTCACAGGAAACGGATCTTTTCCGACTGAAACGCTTCAGTATTCGGGATGGTGCAGACATCAATGAACTATTGGTCAAAGCAAGTGGCCTGTGGTGGTACCTCCTGAAAGGCCCCATGATGAAGTGAACTACTACACTTAAAGGGCTTTGATTCAATATTGGTTACTTACGATGATGGAGTGCAGAGAGTAGAGAAACCCCACGATTTTAGTCGTGGGTAGCTCACTGTATCGAAAATACAATTTCAATGAGATATAATATTTAAACTGACTTGCTTGTATATTATTTTCTGCTCATATAATTGCCTATAGTAATTATATACTGAGACCCGATCCTGAAAGATCACTATAGCATGAAACATAATAGAATGCTCCACAGAAATGAATGGAATAGTATATATTGAAGCAAAATTAAACAACTAACAACAGTTCAACCAACTGAATAAACGATCGGAAATACCATGCCATCAACTAAGATACGCACTCTTGAGGAAAAAGATTTTTCAGAACTTGCAGATCTCCTGAAAGAAGGGCTAAATATCCCACCTGAGATATGGAAGCGCCATTTCGATATGTGGTGGGTAAACAATCCCTGGATGGATCATTCCATACCTTACGGTTGGGTACTTGAAGACGAAAGATCGGAAATTGTTGGTTTCCTGGGGAATATTCCTGTAAAATATCAGATCGAAGGGAAAGATGATATCGCTGCGGCCGGAACATCGCTGTATGTGCGACCTTCGGTACGAGGGGTTGCCAGCCTTCAGCCTATAATGGCATTTACCAGACAGAAAAATATCAAACTCCTGCTCAACACCACGGCAAATCCAAAAGTAGTACAAATATTTTCAAAGTTTGGTTTTGGTGATCTCGATGTACCGTTCAGGAACATGGAATACTGGTATATCCGGGATTATGGAAAGATCTATGAGCTGTACGTAAGAACGAAAATAAGATCACACAGCCTGCTTCCCTTGACGAAAGTTTCATCGGTGCCTGTAAAGTTGATTTCTCCTTTTGTTCGATGGTTCAACGATAAAATAAGATATAAAGTACAACCGGATCATTACAAATGTTCCCTGTGCACAGATTGTGATGATTCGTTCACACAATTGTGGGAAAACAACAGAAAAGAAAATGCAACAACAATTTGCCGGGATTCGGAGACATTAAGATGGCTATATTTCTCGGAGGCTGTCGCTGAGAAAAGGCATGTGATCAAGTGTATAGATACACGAAATAATGAAATGGTTGCATATTTTGCATTTGATATTGCATACTGCGAAAACAACATTAAGACCATGCAGCTCAAAGATGCATACATACCACAGTTCGAAGAGGACATAATACTATCGTTACTCTCTTTCTCAATGGACCTGGGAAAAAGACATGATGTTGATGCATCAGTATTCTGGGCTATCGATCAGAGAATGGATGAAATACTGAGAAAACATATTATCATCAAAAGAAAACACAAACACGCATATCTGTATAAATTTATAAATGGACATCCAGGATCGCAACCACAGGAACATAAGGAACACGAATTTATTCCCTCTCCCATTGATCCTGATAGAGGAGTACTATGAAGTATTTCTTGAAGAAATGTACATAACCAAAATTGAAAATGTGGATAAGACATACATATAATAGTAATGCCTTCAATTTGTCATCTTAAGACCTTATCCCACTAACAGGCGTTTACGCCTTGTCTACTTCGCCTATCCATCACATATGATGGGGTCTTCGTATAAAAAGTCACACAAAGTAGCCAAAAAAGTCAGAAATTTAACTGATTGGGATATTTCAGGAATGTGGTTTTGAGAAAGAGTATTCATATAAGAAATTATCTGACATACACCCAAGGATAAAGTTCATGGGCCACTATGAGTCACCGCTTTAGACACACAAACTCTTTTTCATAACGATCTTTGATATTGTCCACACCCACCCAATTTGTAAATGCAGATACATCGTACGATATTTTGCATTGCATCTGTATTAGACATATATAATTAGTAGAGGGGAGAAATAATAAATTAGAGCGTTATGCCATCAACAAAGATACGTCCCCTGGAGGAAAAAGACTTTCCTGAACTGGCAGACCTCCTGAAAGAGGGGTTACTGGTGCCTCCTGAGATCTGGCAAC
>JBNJIC010000124.1:0-6297 GCA_051749005.1 Halobacteriota archaeon
ATTTTGATCTTCCTTTCAGGGGATATGAGAATCCAACCCCTGAATGGAATGAGATTATAAAGCTTGGCGAGCTTTTACTCGAGAATGTCCGGAAGGTCAAAATCTGGATTGCTCATAAACTGGTAGAGCATGACCTCGGAAGCACCCCCTATATCCGGAATTATGTGTGCTATTGTTTCAGCATTGATAAAATCTGGAATCACCCTTATCCAAACCCTCAGCCATTTCTGCCTGGTGATCTCAAGAGATTCAAGCAGTAAAGAACTATATTTGACACTACGTATCCCCGACATACCGGTAAGCTCCATAATCGCAGGGATATCTTCAAGAGGTGCTTTGACCTCAATGACGAACCCCTTGACGAAAGGAAGCGCACTTCTAAGGACCTCCGGTTTCATTCCATTGGATTTGAGAAATATATTTTTACCGGAAGTATGAAGGCCTCTTATCAGGGGAACAAGTTCCTTCTGGAGAGTTGGTTCCGCACCGCCCAGGTAAACATCCCTGCTATCAGATTCCTTTGCAAAGCTCAGCACCTCATCAAGTGAATATTCGCCCATAGGCTGCTTGATATGAACGCAATAAGGACATCGCATATTGCAACCTGCAAATTCCACACGAACCTGTCCCGCCTTATCAGATAGATCAATAAGTCTCATTGTAAACCTTCCTTAAGATATCCATAAGAAATAAAGAACAAAAAGCCTATAATGCTTTTCTACAGTAGCACACAAGGAAAGATTGTCGCTCAATCTAATCCCGAACTTCACAAAACTAAAGCATCTGTTTCAAAGGGAGCAGCGATTACTATATATGTAGATTGTAACATCAGTTCAGTCATATTAGGTGATCACAATGCCAAAGAAACTTACAATAGAAGACCTCGAAAAAAGAAAAGAGAACAAAGAGCTGCAGGAGGAAATGGGAGAGGATCTTGAGGAACTCTACGATCTGGTTATGCCTCCTGGAACCCCATCATACATAATCTATGATATTGTAGAGGAATTCGGGCTGGAACCGGTGGAAAGAAAGATCAATGTCAACATCGTAGAATGTGACAAAAGGGAAGTAATTGTTCTGAGAGGAAAGCTCGATGTTGTAAAAGAGGCAGAACAATACTATTTCAAGGAAATGGAAGCATACGTAGATTCATGCTAAGAATTCAACAAATTTATCATACGTTTTAATCTTTTAAAAAGAACCTGTTGAAAATAACGGGTTCATTCCATGTTTTCTGATCCGCTGTTATTGTTGCCCATATCGATACCTGTGATCGTATCTTCGTTCAAGTCAAAGACAACCGCATTCTGATCACCTGAATAGATATCTATTTTATGAGAATCATTTATCTCACCGATCACAACTGCGGTTATGCCCACATCCTCAAATATCCGGATACACTCATCACAGTTCTCCGGCCTTGCGGTAAGGATATAGCCGGTTGCGGGATAGATTTTAAGCCACTGCTCAAGTTCAAGACCTTCAGGAATTGGGATCTTTGTGACATCAACGGATGCACCGACCTTGCTGGTCTCACACAGCATTCCAAGGGTACCCACAGTACCTGGATTACTGATATCTTTCCCTGCTGTAAGCAGTTTATTCTCGGCAAGAGTTTGCATCACAAGAAAACGATCGCGAACTGTCTGGTCATCCTTGAAAGATGTGGTGTCCCAGCTATAAGGGGAGTTCTTGCCCACACGACCGTCCATGTCATAGGCTGCTATAACTGCATCGCCTGGCCTTGCCATGTCGCTTCTCACAATACAGTCTTTCTTTGCAACACCGATTATAGCAACACCAAGGGAGTTATAAGGTGTGTCAGGATGAACATGCCCACCTACCATAGGAACACCGAACTTCTTTACTCCGTCCCTTATACCTCGCATCATCTCTCTGCATGCTTCCGTATCGCAGGAGGACATGACATTGACCATTGCAACAGGTCTTCCACCCATTGCAGAAATATCATTGACGTTGACAACCACGGATGTGTATCCAGTCCACCAGGGACTTTCAAGTGCGATCTTACCCCAGATAGCATCAGCTGCAAACAGGATCACTTCATCACTACCAGTGTCAAGTACCGCTGCATCATCTCCGAAATCCACTATGGTCTCACCATATTCACAGCGTACATCGTCGAACATGTTAACAATGTCAGCTATGGGCTTTTTACGGGTCACACCTTCAAAGTTACGGAGATTTGCAGCCAGTTGTTCAATATCCAAATACATCCATCCCATTGCGGTTCATGCAGAACAGAAGAGATTTACTCTTCGTGTTCCATCTTTTTGATAGATTCCATTTTGATGACGTTTCGGCGCTCCTCGCTCATTTGAGAGAGGTCTTTGCCAAGAAGTCCATATGCATCAGACCTGCACTGGCGGCAGTGTCTCATCTGCTGCACATAAGGCTCACACAGAGCCTGCATTTCCTTGCGTTCCTCATTGGAAGGGGGTTCCATATCAGCGAATTTTGCCTGACAGATAAGGGGCATGATGTTCATAATGAAAACACCAAGTTCACGAACCTTCTTTGCGACCTCTATGATATGATCCCTGTTGATCTCCGGAATAAGAACGGTATTGATCTTAAGGACCATTCCGGCGTCGACTGCCATTTTTATACCTTTCAGCTGGGTCCTGATAAGGATCTCTGCAGCCTCAACCCCCTTGTAGGACTTACCTTTGTATGCAATGTGGTCCACTATCTGCGCCTGAATCTCAGGATCGATAGCATTAAGTGTAACCGTAAGTGTACTGACTCCTACCCTCAGAAGATCTTCCATCTTATCCGGTAGCGCCAGTCCGTTGGTACTAAGACAGAGTGTAACATCAGGGAACTCATTCTTGATAAGTTCAAGTGTTTCAAAGGTTTCTTCGTTTGCAAGAGGATCACCCGGTCCTGCCACCGCAACAACTTTGATAAATGGATAATCCTTAAGGACCTGCTTTGTTTTCTCGAGCGCCTCCTGAGGCGTCAGCACTTCACTTGTAACACCCGGACGACTCTCATTGACACAATCGTATTTACGGTCACAATAATTGCATTGTATGTTACACTTCGGAGCCACAGCAAGGTGGATCCTTCCATATTTGTGCTGCGCATCCTTATTGTAACACGGGTGTTCCGAGATCTTTCGCATAATATCAAGATCTACGCCTTTTTCATCGTGACATTCTTCAGTGGTTTTATCGATATCAGACAATGTTTGTCCTCCGTTCTTTTTAATAGGAAGTTTGCAAGTTAATTAGAAGCGTTATAGATATAGGTTGTGGAATATTGTCACTCCATTCCGTTCAGTTCACACCATTTACCATGACCTTCCCATACCTTCACAGAAAGCGGGTAGCCAAGCTTTTCAGAAAGCTGTGCGTGAATGTGCTCGCAGATGTTCTCTGCACTGGGGTATGGAAGAATGTCATTCAGTAGCTTGTGATCATAACCTTTAAGGGTCTCTCGCACAGTCTTCTTTATTTCATAGAAATCCATAACCATGCCGCTCTCCTGTTTCTCACCCTCGAGAACTATCTCGATCTTGTAGGTATGACCGTGGACAATACCACATGACTCATGTTCAGGTAAATAATGCGCACTATCGATGTATTCAATTATCCCAAGTCTCATTTTAGTCATTATAAACAACCCCACATCTTGTGTGTTTGAGGAATTATTAAAGTATCTATTGAATCAAGCAGATCATTTTGTAGTTTGAGCATAAAATCAATTTCAGGAGCAAAATGCTTCTGAGTAACCGGCTGAAGCACCACACAGGAAACATAGTCTGCAATAGCGTCAACAACTTCCAGGACATCGTCTGCAGATGTATCTTTTGTAATTACCAGTTTACAGAAACATTCCCTGTCCTTTGTGTTCCGAAGGGTCCGGAAGCATTCGAATGTCCTTTCAAGATGAGATTCGAAATTCTCGCCTTCGAACTCATCAATAAGCTTTACGTCCCCTGAAACACAGGAGATCTTGTCCCTGATCTTCTTTGCCATATCAGGGAGGGTCATGTTGGACTCAAGGTACAGTGGTCTTGAAACATCCAACTCTGCAATAAAATCCGCCTCAAGCAAAGGTTCTCCTCCTGTAAGGGATATGGAGTGGACATTTTCATAGCTGTTCAGCAGTTCACTGACAGTTTCCACACTAAGAGGATTTGGCAAATCCTGGAAGACGTTCGTTCCGGGAACCTCTTCAAATTTACAGAACGCCGGCTTCTCAACATTCGTATCACAGTAGGAACAATTGAGATTACAACCAACGAACCTCACGAATGCCTGCCTCACTCCCACATGGGGACCTTCACCCTGAACAGAGCAGAATATCTCACTGACAGGCACCCGCATCATACCACATCCAGTGGTCTGGATTTGCGAAGATCTTTTTCGATATCTTCGAACTCTTCCAAATATTTGATTGCGATCTTTTCAAGAAGTACGACTGCCTTTCCTTCATCTATTCCATTATCATTCAGATTACCATAAAAATCATGGAACACATTTATACCGAAGTGTATCTTCTGGGACACCGCAGAAGTACTTGCAATAGAAATGGTCAGTTTTTTGCCGTCCACAAAAAGGTCATCTCCTTCTCTACTGGTCTTCAAACCGACCTCTAGAAGTGTCTCTGCCACTATAGCAGTAAAAAGTCTCTGTCTTGCATAGACGAGCCTGAGGTCAGTGGAATCAAAGTGCTCTATGAGGAAATGAAGCATGTCAGTAGAGTAGATGGAATCGCCCATTCTCTTGTCCTCAAGATCGATCATATGCTCGAGCTTAACATCACATCCACCTCTGAAAGCAACAATGGAATCCTGCTGGATACCTTTCAGGTTGTACGCCCACAGAGAAGAGATCTGACTTCCGTCATAATCCGTTTTTTCATCAAGAATTAAATATTCCATATAAGCACCTTTATTTTAAACATCCAGACCCATTCTGACCATCAGTGGATCCTTCAAACCAACTTCACGGAAAGCACGGGCACGCCTTACGCAACTTTCACATACACCGCATGGCTTATCCTCACCGTGGTAACAGCTCCAGCTCCACCCCAGTGGCGCTCCTGCCTCAATTGCTTCATGGACGATGGTTTGCTTGTCCATATCAATAAGAGGTGCAAAGACCTTCACACCATTTGCAGTTGAGTAGGAAAAACACCTATCGGATACATCAACGAACTCCTTTGAGTTATCAGGGAATGTCTTTGCCTCCTCACCGTTGAAGCCTGCAATAACAGTATCACAATAGTAACTTTCAGCAAAACTAGCTGCAATGTTCAGAAAAATACCATTCCTGTTGGGAACCCAGACGTTTTTTGCTGAATCATCAGTTATACTTTCATCACTTCTGTTTATATCTTCGAATGAAAGTTCAGGAACGTCTGAATTCCTGTTAACAAGAGAAGTATTAGTGATATCTTGTAACCAGTCAAGCCTGATTATTCTGTGTTCTATCCCATAGTGTTCACAGATTGCCTTAGAATTATCAATCTCCTTGCGGACAGAGCGCTGTCCATAATCGAAAGTAAGTGCCAGGACCACATCAGAAGTCTTTTTTGCAATTGCAAGAGCAGCTACAGAATCAAGACCGCTGCTCATTAATGTTACAGATCTCATGAGGAATCTCCAAAGAAGTACTCGGATATTACCATAGTAATACCATAGTATTATTTAAAGTTGCCGAAAATCTGTAAACATGTCAAAAAATAAAACAAAAAGTAATTGGGAGTTAAAACTCAAATTTCAAAAATAATACCTGGAAGTTATTCAAACAGATGCTGATTCACTACCGCCGCCTGAACTCCCACCTGCAGATTCAAGACAGTGTATTGTACAATACATGTGTTTTTTCACATGAGTATCATACACTATGATCTCGTTTCCACAATTTTCACAATATACTTTTACAAGTTCCATTTGTACCACCACATTTTATTTTCTTCTTTGTAACAGGAACATAAGTCCCAGAACACTAAGAACTGGAATTGCGATCGTTGGGAACTCAGGGCATATTTTCAGTAGATATCTAACTCATTAAGAAAGAGATTTTCGTAGCAGATGCGAATCCACTCTTTCAACTAGCGATAGTTAAACCCCAAATTCCCAGACAATAAGATGATTATGGCATCACCAGAATCTTTACCACCACCATTTGTACCCAATTAGATATTGTCTGCATTAATATATAACAATATCGATAGAGATGTGTATGCTCATAATAATGAGAGGAAACTGAAAGTATCTACAAAAATGAATAAAAGAGAACAGGATGCAAAACCTGTTCTATG
>JBNJIC010000125.1:0-6101 GCA_051749005.1 Halobacteriota archaeon
CTTCAAGCCTTGTCTGGTAGGCAGGCAGGAGGGACAGGATCAACATTATCCCTACTATCATCATGAACATTGCAATTGAAAGTATCCTGATGATGAAAGATCCGTCAGTAGAATTATCATCCGTTGTCTTGATCACAGGGGTTTCTGTTTCTTTCACAAAGAGAGCTATGAGTATGGTACTCAGGAGGACCAGGCCTGCACTAATATAGAATCCGGCAACGAATCCATGGTAGGTGACAACAGCACCACCGACCACTGAGCCTATTCCAAAGGCTGCTCCCCTGAGGCTGGAGTAGATGCCTATAGCCTGTCCCCGGGCCGTTGAAGCGGACAGGTGTGTGACCATTGTTACGATGGCTGGAATCGTGGCACCGATGGCAACCCCCTGGACTATCCTGAATAAAAGTATCGATTCAAAGTTACCTGAGATCGCATAGATGTAGCAGATGATCGCGAATGCAATGTAGCCGGTGGTCAGGAAGATTTTCCTTCTGTCAAGCCGCTCACTTAGTTTTCCCATATATGGCTGGGAAAGGGAATTTGCCAGCCCGAAGACAGTTGTTGCAAGTCCTGCCTTAAGGACGGCCGGCATGTCCTGAACTATTATAGAGTCCATGTTCGCAACATATAATGGTATGATGAACACCAGCATTCCTGTAGCAAGGTCCTTGAAGAGCTTGGATAACGATAGGATGTAGAGTTGGTGGTCGATAGGATGGTCTGAAGATACCATATATTCATTTTTTAAATTTATGATGTATGTTATAAAAAAAAGTCGGGTTATGGCTTGTTGCTGTTTTTGAGAAATGTTTTGAAGATAGTTTTAAATATTAATCATGTAAATATAAGCTCGGAGGTTAAAAAATGCTCGAAACAATTTGGGGTCTTATAGTACTAGCTTCAGTTATCTGGGTTATATATGATGTAGTGACACAGAACCAGAGATTAAGTGGCGGAATGAAAGTTCTTTGGATACTTTCTGCACTTATATTTGGTATCCTTGGTGCAATTGCATACTACTTCCTGGGCAGGAAATAATATTTCTGCCATCTTTTATTTTAATTTTATTTTAGTCCCAATAAGATTATTTTTGTTCAATTGCTTTTAACATAATATCTCTGCAGTACAAAAAAATTTAACAAAAAATTAAACGATATCATTTAATCCGTATAATCAGATCAACATTTACTTATTGGATAATCTGCCCAATGATTCATTTGCTTTTGGAACGGGCAGCAAGCCTGCTTGAAATTATTTTGTAGGTCATCAGGTATAATCCGAGGATCAATAATATTATGTTCTGGAATAGGCCAATTCCACTGTTTGACAGGACCGGTATGTTGATGCCAAGAAAATTGCTTATGCTTGCAATGACGAACAGAAATCCTGCTATCTCACTAATAATGCTCTGTCTTTTGTCTATTATTCCCATGATTGATCTTCCGTGAATCCGATATTTATTTCAAAGTTTATTCGTTATCCGGAAAAGGCCATTTTAAGAGTTATGTCTGCACATTTTTGATGCTGATCAATGAACTATTGATCTTCTATTCTAATTGGTCTTTATTTGTATTTAATTCCAATGTATGAAATTAATATAGAAAAAGAATAGTTATCAGAGGTTCCTGCACAACCTTTCGGAGTAAAGTATCCTCTCAACCTATAAATGCAACGCTGCATGCCTCATAATGCAATTTCACTCAAGGTGTATCGTTTAGACCTTTTCAAATGTTGTTATCATTTTCTTCCTGAACCTTTCAGGGACCTTTTACCCTTCCCATTAATCCTGGTTGAGGTTCTGTATCATTCAAAACAGTTGACCACAACACCATCGGCATTCGCAAGGATTTCATGTATAAGCAGTACATACCTGTCGATCCCAAGTTTTTTCAGTGTTTCTTCAGGTATGGTCCTTCAATGGATGTGGATATTACCTGATATGGCTTCCTCTCGGTTCCACGGGCTTTCTGGTTACGATGGATGGTGTATGTTCCCTTTTTATCTTCTCGAAGTCATCAATTATCATATCATCCGTATGCAGGGGTCTCTATTTCCCTGGACCTCTTTGTCTTCAGGTCTCCTTTTAGGTCCTCGTAATACTTCATGGTATCAGAGGTGACTGATGCCCCGGTCTCATCGATGGCTTTTAGGAAATGCTTCTGTGAAACTTCTTTTGTCATCAGGTCCTCACGAAGTGCAAAGCGTCCTGCTTTTTTACAGACAGCAGCAATGTCGGCCCCTGTGTACTTGTCTGTTGTGATCAGGAGCTCCTCTATATTTACATCATCTGCAAGTGCCATTTTTTTGGTATGTACTTCAAAGATCTTGCGGCGGGTAGGCAGATCGGGCACAGGAACAAGTATCAGCTCATCAAATCTTCCTGGGCGGATCAGAGCAGGGTCGATGATATCAGGTCTGTTGGTAGCACCTATGATCACAACACCGTGAAGTTCCTCAAGACCGTCAAGTTCAGAGAGTAGCTGGTTGACGATACGCTCGGTGACCTGTGGTTCTCCCATTGAGCTCCCGCGTATGGGTGCAAGTGCATCAAGCTCATCAAGGAATACAATGGAGGGTGAGACCTGTCGTGCACGGGAGAACATTTCTGATATGTGCTTTTCCGATTCACCGTACCACTTTGAAAGAAGGTCACTGCCCTTTGCAGCTATGAAATTAGAATTGGATTCATTGGCTATGGCTTTTGCCAGCATTGTCTTACCGGTTCCCGGTGGTCCGTAGAGCAATACTCCTTTAGGGGCTTCCACTCCGATGCGCCGGAAAGATTCAGGATTCTTAAGTGGCCACTCAACGGCTTCCTTGAGCAGTTCCTTGATATCCTCAAGCCCGCCGACATCATTCCAGTTAACATTAGGGGTTTCTATCATGATCTCACGCATGGCAGAAGGTTCCACATCCTTTTGAGCCAGTTTGAAATCCTCTGCTGTGACGCTCAGCTTTTCAAGGATATCTTCAGGGATATGTTCTTCTTCGAGATTGATCTGTGGCAGGATTCTACGGAGGCTTCCCATGGCTGCTTCCCGACAAAGGGCAGCAATATCAGCTCCCACAAAACCGTATGTGGTCTCAGCCAGTGTATTGAGGTCAACATCATCTGCAAGTGGCATTCCGCGGGTGTGTATCTGGAATATTTCCAGCCTGCCATCCTGGTCCGGTACATGCAGTACTATCTCACGGTCAAACCTTCCGGGACGGCGTAGTGCCATGTCCAGTGCCTCCGGGCGGTTTGTCGCACCTATGACAATGACATTCTTCCGCTCCTTCAGTCCGTCCATCAATGAGAGAAGCTGTGAGACAACCCTTCTTTCGACCTCTCCGGTTACCTCTGCCCTTTTTGGTGCGATGGAATCGATCTCGTCAAGGAATATAATGGCAGGTGCATTCTGCTCTGCTTCATCGAATATCTCACGTATCTGATGTTCTGACTCACCATAGTATTTTGACATGATCTCCGGTCCGTTGACCGAAATAAAATAAGCATCTGATTCATTGGCAACTGCTCTTGCCAGCATTGTCTTGCCTGTTCCCGGAGGTCCGTGCAACAGGACACCCCTCGGTGGTTCGATACCAAGCCTGTCGAAAAGCTCCGGATGCTTCAACGGTAGTTCTATCATTTCCCTTACTTTGGATATGGCTGGCTTGATACCTCCGAGGTCTTCGTACATCACTGTGGGTATCGACTGCTCAGGTGGGAGTTCTACAGCTTCAGGTAGGAGCTGGAGCTCTGTCATTTCTGTTATCTTTACAATGCCCTTGGGGTTTGTTGAGATCACCTGCATCTTGATCTCACCCAGCCCGAAGGAATAATCAAAGAGGTCACTGAACATATCCTCAAGCATCATTCCTCTGGAAGGTGGCTTTTCTTTTGATCTCCTGAAATGGGTGGTGGATATGAAATCTCCCTTTGAGACCGTCCTGTTCCTGAAAACGGATGCCAGGATATTGCTTGAGGCCGAGATGTGCATTCCCTTGCTGACAGGTGCCAGGGTGACATTGATCGCTTCCTTCCACTCTGCTTTCCTGACCTCTACATAATCGCCGATGCTGATCTTCGCATTGGCACGGATAAGTCCGTCCATTCTTATTATCTCAAGACCGGAATCAGCAGGATCTGTATTGATCGAAAGTGCCGATGTTACACGCCCTCCTTCGATCTCCAGAACTCCGTACTCACCTACTCCGAGATTGTCCCGATATGTCGGATCAAGGCGAACGATCCCTTTTCCCACATCTTCCTGAGATGCTTCGGCTACTTTTAATTTGACACTGTCCCCATTAGAATTGCCTTTCTCCACACTCACAGGCATCTGGCCATCTCCCACTGATGATTCTACTATATAATATATCAGCTTCAAGTATTTATTATTGTTTGGGAGTTTGGATTTAAGCATTTAATGTGGTATATGATCATATCTGATTATTGAAATTGAAAACATTCGAATACCCAAAGATTTGTGCATTAGGAATAACAAAATAGACTTACTGTTAATTGATGAATTAAAATATTTTGTGGCGATTAAATGATATGCTTATATATGTAATCATCACACTACTATCTAATTAGAGTATCATGCCATCAACAAAAATACGTCAGGTGGAGGAAAGGGACTTTTCTGAACTGGCAGATCTTTTGAAGGAAGGACTGGGGCTTTCTAGTGATATCTGGAAACTCCGTTTCGATATGTGGTGGATAAATAATCCCTGGATAGATCCGGCAATCCCATTTGGGTGGGTCATTGAAGACGATGAATCGGAAATTGTTGGTTTTCTGGGAAACATCCCTGTTAAATATCAGATAAAAGGGGAAGATGATATTGCTGTGGCTGCTACTTCACTATACGTACGACCTTCGGTACGAGGGATCTCCAGTATCCGGCTGACACTTGCGTTTGATAGGCAGGAAAATGTCAGACTTTTGCTCCATACAACGCCCAATGAGGTCGCTGCAAAAATATACTCCAAATTTGGATCTTCTGAGATGCATGTCCCTTTTAAGAATATGGAATATTGGCATATTCGGGATTATGGGAAAATGTTTGATCTATATGTACAAACAAACCTTAAGTCTCACAGGTTACTGCCTTTGATGGAAGCATCTTTGTTTCCCATAAAGTTAATCTCGCCCTTTTTTCGATGGTTTATTGATAAGATGAATTTTAAGTTGCCTCCAGATCATTACAAATGTTCTATAGCTGCAGATTGTGATGATTCTTTCACTGAATTGTGGGAAAACAACAGAAAGGAAAATGTAACGACAATATGTAGGGATGTGGAGACATTAAGGTGGTTATATTTCTCAGAAGCAGTCGCTGAAAAGCGATATGTGGTCAAGTGTGTGGATACGCGAAATAGTGAACTGGTCGGATATTTTGTATTTGATATTGTATTCTCTGAAAAAGATATCAAGACCATGCAGTTGAAGGATGCATACGTACCACAGTTCGATAAAGGTATAATTCTATCATTGATTGAGTTCTCAGTGAATCTGGCAAAAAAACATGATGTTGCTGGATTATTATTCTGGTCTATAGATCAAAAAATGGACGATATCTTAAATAAACGATTCAGGATTAAGAGAAAGCACAAAAAGATATATATGTACAATTTTGTCAAAGAAGATGATAATATGGGTCAGAAGGGGCATGGGGGTGTATTTGTTCCCTCATCCATTGATCCCGATAGAGGTGTATTATAAGAAAGTGATATGGATTTTAGGTCTATAGAATTCCTTTTCTCTAAATCTACTTATTCTGCTATCATTTTTATAATAACAAGTTACCTGTGTAGTTTTGCGAAAGAAATGTATTGTTGAAGCTGTTGAATCGGCTGTAGGTTAAACGGTGTGATCAATTTTGCAGATTTGTGAATCACAGCTAAAGCTCACTTCAAACATGAAGAAATTGTCTGTAAGGCAGAAGCTTATAATTGATTTCCTGTAGAATCAATGGGGATTGAAGTGACCTGATCCTGTGGGGGTCCATCGGCAAGTTCATGAATCAGGCGATCGAACTTATTGTTACTAGCTGCATACGCCGTCTTCAGAGTTAAGAAGGTTTGGTATCTTTAACCCAAGTTTGACACTT
>JBNJIC010000126.1:0-6072 GCA_051749005.1 Halobacteriota archaeon
TTATTTAATTAATTACATTATATAATATATAATTGTAGTATTTATATATTATATTGTTTTATTTGTACAAATCAATTATAATTTTATAATTTATTAGAATATTGTAATTGAGTTAAAATAGTATTATGTAGTATTTATTTGAATGGTGGTTGTGTAGGTTAAGTTCCAGATTCTGGTAACAAGACCACACCTGTCATTTCAAAAGTTTGTGTAAATACTAAACAGAAAATAGAATATAATGAAAATGTGTGAATAATAGTTGGAGCATCCCGGAATAGCCGTCAAGCAATGTTCCGGGATGCTTTGCACATTATCGGGTGGATAATATGCGATATATAATACGTCAGTTGTTACTATTAAGTATATTGATTTTGCTGGCAGCTTCGCCAGTTGTATCGGCAGCAGAGAACCAGATAAATATAACTTATATTGGAATTGATGATCCTGGGACGATTCTTCAGGATGCATCTATGAGTAATCCTTACTCTGAGCAGATCAATTATACATTTGTATCTGCTTATGATGGTTGGTCCGTCAGTGATGAGATAACTAACGCTTCAACAAATGGTCTTCTGGAATTGCTCGCTGATCAGGATGTGATCTTCTGTGACATGCTTTACTCAGAGATTTATGATCCTTTGAATGGAACTCTTTACGCAGCTCATTTGAATGGAACTAAAATGTTGGCTATTCAGTCAGCTGATACGCCTGAATACTTTGATTACATTTCTGATGGGAACGATGAGGGCAGGATCTGCACCTACTACTATAATATGGGCAGTGAATCTTATTCAGGCATTAAAAGTGCTGAGAACCTTTTGATCTACCTTTCAAGGGATTATGG
Source organism: Halobacteriota archaeon (assembly GCA_051749005.1). GTDB lineage: Archaea > Halobacteriota > Methanosarcinia > Methanosarcinales > Methanosarcinaceae > Methanococcoides. The sequence goes on from JBNJIC010000126.1 coordinate 845, forward strand.
TAATCAGCCTTCTATAACAGACAACTGGCCTATGATCAATATCACATATGTGGCATATGATCCAAGTGCAGCACTCACTGAAGCAAGTAAGACCAATCCTTATGCTGAATTTGTCAGTTTCACTTACCTTCCTTCTTACAACAAGACAGATTACAACATCAGTGATGAGCTTGTAACAGCTTCAGAATCAGGCTTCCTTTCTGAGCAGGATGTCATTTTCTGTGACATGATATTCTATAATGATTTCTATAACAACACATTCTATCCTGTACATGAAAGTGGTGTCTCATTACTGGATGTCAAATCGTATTCAACTCCTGAATACTTTGATTACGTTTCAAACGGTTCCTTGAATGATAAAATCTGCACATATTACGTTAATGCAGAAGTATCAGGTCCTGGTCTTAAAAGTGCAGAAAATTTCCTGATGCATCTTTCAAGAGATTATGGAAATCATCCGGAGATAACTGATGAGTGGCCAGTATTGAATTTCACTTATGTTTATTACACCAACAATATGCCACTTGAGAATGCAGTTCTGACAAATACTTATGCAGAATTTATTGACTTCACATATATTCCCTCAGTTGATGCTCCAGATTGGTACAATATGAGTAGTGATCTTGAAAATTCATCAGAATCAGGTTTCCTTTCTGAGCAGGATGTTATTTTCTGTGATATGATAGGCTATAACGATAATTATAACAGCACATTCCTGGCTGCTCATAATAACGGTTCTTCTTTGCTTGATATTAATTCAGCAAGAACTCCTTCATTCTTTGATTACATCTCCAATGGTACTGAGAATGATACAATATACCTCTATTACAGCAATATGGGTACGGACACTTCAGGACAGGTGAATGCTGAGAACCTTTTGGTCTATTCATCCCGGGAATATGGAAATATGTCTTTTCTGACGAGAGGGTGGATCCTTTCTGATCAGGGAAATATCATACCTCCTGTTGGCCTTTATCATCCAGGTTATAAGGACAGGTTCTTTGAAACTACAGCAGAATATCTGGAGTGGTATGGAGACTCTGCAGGCGACCATCATGTGTATGATCCAGAGGCTCCAACGATAGGAATCTGGTTCCACCGTAATGATGTGACCAGTGATCAACTGGATGTAGTAGATGCTTTGATAGAGGATATTGAAGGTAAAGGATGCAATGTTATTGCTGGATTTGATACTTTTGATGATATTACATCATATTACTGTGATGAAAATGGAACACCACTTGTTCAATGTGTGATCTCTCTCAAGAGCTTCAGGTTGAACTACTGGGACAATGAACGTGGTATAGAGGAGCTTGAGTACCTCGATGTACCGGTTCTAAGGGGAATAATTGCAGATGTACCTACAAACCCCGACCCTGCAGATGCTAACAGGGGAATTCCAAATTCCCAGATGGTATACAAGACGATCGCACCAAACGTTGATGGTATCTTTGAGTACATCCTTATTGGTAACGCGATCTATGATCCTGATACTGAGGAAACTTCCTATGTGCCACTTGACTCGCAGATAGACTGGATAAATAATCGTTCTATCAAGTGGGCAAACCTCAAGTTGGAGGAGAACAGTGACAAGAAAGTTGCAGTGATTTACTACAACTATCCATCAGGTAAGGACAACATCGGTGCCAGTTACCTTGACACAATTACAAGTATGAGAATCTTACTTGAAGAGATGGAAGCCGTAAACTATAGTGTTTCCAACATCCCAGAGAACAATTCTGTACTTCTTGATATGTTGCAGTCCCAGGGTATAAATGCAGGTTCATGGGCTCCTGAAGTTCTTGACGGAATGGTCGAGAACAGGGAAGAATGGGGACTGCAACTCATACCGATGGAACAGTATCGTGCATGGTTCGAGGAAGAAGTTCCACAGGATCTTCAGGATCAGGTTATTGCAGAATGGGGTGCTCCATGGGATGAAGATCTGCCACAGAACAAGTCCCTGATGATATGGGAAAATGAAACCGGGAAATATCTTGTGATTCCTGCTGTCCAGTTCGACAATGTATGGCTCATGCCGCAACCTGCACGTGGTTTCTTGCAGAACGATGATACGCTCTATCACAGTGCTCTTGTACCGCCACCCCACCAGTACATAGGATTCTACATGTGGCTTAACAAGGAATGGCAACCTGATGCGATCATCCACTTTGGTACTCATGGAACTCATGAGTGGCTGCCCGGACAGACCTATGGGCTTAACAGAACTGCGGAATGGGCTCCAATATTGCTTCAGGATCTTCCGAACATCTACCCCTACATAGTTGCTAATGTGGGGGAGGGATTGACAGCTGAGTATCGTGGAAATGCTCTGATCATCGACCACCTTACACCAACCCTTGAAAGATCCGGTAGTTATGGTGAGATCGCAAACCTTTCTCAGCTCATGCAGACATATTACGGACCGGAAATGAGTGAACAGACCAAGAAGGCCTATCAAATGGAGATCATTGATGAAATGGTTGATCTGAACCTGGATATTGACCTTGGTCTCAACGTCACAGAACTGTATTCATACAATACTACTGAGTTCGGTGATTTCATCAAGAACGTGCTCCACGAGTATGTCGAAGATATCGAAGGTGAGAACATACCTTATGGAATGCACATTCTAGGTGAGGTTCCTTCCACCAATATGTCAGATCCGACCAGGGATGAGCTTTCTGCAATGGTCTGGGCTATGCTTGGAAACAACTTTGATGAAAATGTGACTCTGGCTTTCTATCCGGAAGCTGATTATCCTCTGGGTATTCCTTCCAATGATACGAGGCAGATTAAACTGGTATGGGAGGTTGTTACCAACGAGACAGATATCAATGATTCCCAGATGATTGTATACGGTGAGATCAATGAGTCTGTTACTGCCGATCTGGAGCGTGGTCTTATTTACCGTGACCGTCTTATTGCCTCCGCGATCGAGATGGACCGTGTGGTTGGAGCACTTTCCGGCGAGTATATCCCTGCAGGCCCGGGTACCGATCCTGTTATGAATCCTTCAGCAGTACCTACCGGAAGGAATTTCTATGGTGTTGATCCACAACTCTATCCATCTGATGCAACATGGAGGATGGGTAAGTATCTTGCAGATCAAATGCTTCAGGATTATTACGAAAAGCATGGTGAATATCCAAGAAAGGTTTCATTCTCAAGGTTTGGAGTGGAATTCATCAGAGATCATGGTACCCTTGAAGCTGAGATCCTTTATCTGCTTGGGGTGGAGCCTGGTTGGGATGGTAGCAATAGGATCGATCTCACTGAATTCAAGATAATTCCTGAAGAGGAATTAGGTCCAAGCTATGGTGAGTATCCTGGAAGGCCCAGAATCGATATCGTTTATGCGACTGCAGGAATGAGGGATGCATTCCCCGGCAAAATTAAGATGATCGATTATGCTGTTCATTTGGCAAGTGAAGCTCCTTCAGTGAATTATCCAAACTATGTGAACGAAAGCAGTTCAGCAATATATGACGAATTGTATGCACAGTTTATTCAGGAGATGGATGAAGAAGATGCTTCAAACCTTGCCAGAAAACTTTCAACCATGCGTTGTTTTGCTGTAATGGATGGTACCTATGAGATAGGAACTGGTAATGCAATTGATTCAAGTGACTCATGGGATGACGAAAGTTCAATTGCTGAACTATATCTTGAAAAGATGGGATATGTTTACGGGCAATCACTCTGGGGCTTCAAGAGTTCAGAACTATTGATCGGAAATCTTAGAAATGTGGATGCATCTGTCCACTCAGATTCATCCAATCTCTACGATACACTGGATAACGATGACTTCTTCCAGTATTTCGGTGCGTTGAATCTTGCAACAAGGTATGTATCAGGGGAAACACCTGAAATGTACGTTTCAGATACCCGTAATCCGGATGCCGCCAAGATGGTGGGAATGCAGGAATATCTCATGAAGAACCTCCGTTCCAGATACTGGAATCCAAAGTGGGTGGAAGGTATGCAGGACTCCGGTTATGCTGGCGGCAGGATGATGTCAGAATTTGTGGATAATCTCTGGGGATGGGAAGTTTCCGATCCTGAGCTTGTTGATGACAGTGTCTGGCAGCAGACATTTGAGATATACACAAGCGACGACATGAAAGAATGGTTTAATGAGAACAATCCATATGCATACCAGTCAATTACTGGAAGGATGCTCGAAGCTGTAAGGAAGGGATACTGGACACCACCAGAAGAAGTAGTTGAAAAGCTGGTTCAGGATTACCAGGAATCTGTTGAAGACTACGGTGTTTCATGCTGTCATCATACCTGTGGAAACCCACTTCTGGATTCCTATGTTCAGGGTGTACTCTCAGCTCCAAGTCGATCAACTTCCTCAAATGACGGCAGTCTCTCAGCAAAGGTCGTTACATCTTCAGCTACGAGCTCTGGTAACCAGACATCATTAACAGATGGAGGTTATGGTGAATCCCTTGCAGAATCCACACCTGAAACAAACAGTAATTACGTAGAGGGTTATGAGATGACCAAGGAATCCCAGCAGCCAGAGGAATCTGGTGGCATGTCGTTCTCAGGTTCTGATATAATCGGTACGTTATTTGTACTGGCAGCAGTTGGTGCTATATCTATCGGACTTAGAAGACGACGAGTTTAAGCGACGAACACCCATCAGGGTGTTCTTTTCTTTTTTATTCCATTTCATTCTTTTCAGCATGTGATTATCACTGAGAACAATTACAATTAAAAATAATTAAAGTTTGCTTTATTACGAATGAGTTTCTAGTACATCATTACCTGATCTTCTGGTGTTGATCAAAATGATGACAGACCCAATTTGTAAAGCTCATGTAAGTGAGGACAGCGCCTATGTTACAAACTATGGCGGTAAAAAATACTACTTCTGCTCTTCTGAATGCAAGAATAAGTTCGACCAGCTTGAAAAGAGCGTAATACGCCTGAAGCGCAATATTGGTGAGAAGGAGAGAATATCTTTTGGAAAGCTCAAGAAAGAGATCATAAATCTTGGGATCTGCACATTGTGTGGTGCCTGTGTATCCTCCTGTGAGTCCATAGCTTTTGTGAACAGCCAGCCCAAGCTGATCGGTAAATGTAATGCCTGCGGGGTCTGTTACAACCAGTGCCCAAGGACCGTTACAAGGGAAGAGGACCTTGTGGGCAAGCTCCGGTTTGGCTATGCTGCCAGGTCTGCGATGCCCGGACTAACGGGGCAGGATGGTGGAGTG
>JBNJIC010000127.1:0-5789 GCA_051749005.1 Halobacteriota archaeon
TCACATATATTACAAGCAAAATCTCACCTATTCAACATCTGCCCTACCGCTCCCCCTGGGTGAATGAGAGCAAAATGTTTATTTTCATACTCGCAATCTACCATGATACCAGCAATAATTGCGTCAAACAGTGCAATTGTTGCTACAAAGCTGGTTGAAGCCATAAGATTCAACGGGTCACTTTCCTTCTCTACCACAAGAGGTAGAACAACGTCGGAGCTTTGTGCCAGATGGGAAGATTGATTCTCCGTAACGCCAATAATAAAGGCTCCTTTTTTACAACACACATCAATAATCGGCAATAATTCAGTGGTTTTCCCTCCTCGGGAAACAATGATTACCGGGTCGCCTTTTTTGACAAAACCCAGTCCTCCGTGTATAGCCTCGGCGGGTGACATGAACTTTGCCGGCCTTTCAATACAGCAGAGCGTGTGTGCAAGTTTCATGGCAGCAAAACCAGATGAACCACTTGCACAGGTAATGATCCTGTCAGCCGTGCTGAGGATAGATATTACTTTCTCTATGGCTTGCAGATTAATGAGGTTAGCCATATCTCCAATCCCCTTCTGTTCTATGCTTAATGATTGTAGAACTGCTTTCTCAACTTCACCTTTCATATACAAAACTCCTAAAACTTACGTTTACGAAAAATATTATATCATATTTTCAATTTTTGTAAATATTTTCGTAAATTTTAATTGACTAAAATGAAAATTATGGTACTATTCGTTTTTGAAAGGAGTATCCTATGCTTAATAACTTCTCACTAACCCCCCCATTCTTTGAAATAGGTCCAAAATCTTACCTGTATGGAGATGATGTAGTAGCTCTTGCTAAAGCGGCTGACAGTTCTAGCAAAAGATACCAAGTTCCTATCATCTTCACTACTCCGCTGACGGAAATCAGAAGAGTTTCTGAATCAACTGAAAATCTGCTGGTCTGTGCTCCACATATGGATCCGATACCAGTGGGCCGAGGTCTTGCAGATGTTCTGCCGGAATCGCTTATTGCAGCCGGAGCCAGTGGAGTTATGCTTAACCATGCAGAGAAGCCCATTACCTACGATGTGCTTGCCCAAACAATACTTCGCGCAGATGAGGTTGGATTATTCACTATCGTCTGTACTAATACGATTGAAGAGGTAAAGGCAGTAGCGCTACTTGAACCGAACATCATTGTTGCTGAACCAACCAATTTGATAGGAACGGGTAAAAAAAGTGATGCAGCATATGTCCAAGCCTCAATTGAAGCTGTAAAACAGGTTAACAACGACATTCTTGTCCTGCAGGGAGCAGGTATCAGCAACGGGAAAGATGTATACACAGTAATCAGAGCAGGTGCAGAGGCTACCGGTTCATCAAGTGGAATAATAAAAGCTGCCGACAGCGTTGCTATGATTGATGAGATGATCCATGCCGTACGGACTGCGTGGGACGACTCACATAAATAATCAAATATAATAAGAGAAAAGGAGACAAGAGACATGAAAGTTTACAGAGAGAGCATTAAAGTACAATCCAAGGGACTTCACCCAACATTTCATGACGTAACTAAAGATGTAAAAGAGGTATTAAAACGCTCAGGTGTGCAAAATGGTACCTGCGTTGTATATTCACACCATACAACTTGTTCCGTTATGACTCAGGAGTGTTCACATGATAAAACCTACTTTGGACTAGAATACCTTCAGCAGGATTTGTGCAATATCATGGAGAAGTTGATACCTACCTGCAGAGTTGAAGGTCAGTATATGCATCCAGGACCTGAACACATCGATTTTGCTATGAGTGTTGGTGAAGAGGGAGAATGGACAAGCCTCAACACAGAAGCCCACCTGCGTTCTGTTTTCTTCGGGAGATCGGAAACCATTATAGTTGCAGATGGAGAGATGGATATGGGAGAATTTGGTTACATATACTTCATAGACTGGGATCAAGTTCGAGCCCGCCCTCGAACGGTACAGATTCAGATAATGGGGGAGTAACTGATCTGATTTCTTTGGAAACTGAGGTCTCGGATTGTATAATCGAGACCGCTCACATATGATTACGACATACAAAGGTGAATTTTATGTTATACGCCGGAGCTTATTCTACTGATATTAACCCTGATACTCCACAGTTCTTATTTGGCTATCCCCATGTTGAGCGTTACCACACCGGGATTCATGATGATTTGACCACTGCAGCCCTATATGTAAATAACGGCTCTGAACAGATACTTTTCATTGCTAACGATATCATTTTCGTCAGTAAAGAAATGACAAATCGCGTTCGTGAACAGATCACACTGAAAACTGGAATCGCCGGCAGCAGCATCATGATCACAGCTACCCACACCCATTCTGGACCGAAAACAGTAAATTATGCGAGCAATACCGCAGATTCAGTAGTCCCCAATGCGGATCAATCGTACATAGATCTTCTTATTACTAAAATGACTGAAGCAGGAGTCCAGGCAAAAAAGCGGTCCGAACCGGCCATAATTGGTCTCTCACATGCCGACAGTACCGGGATAGGGACAAACAGAAGAGACCCTGGAGGGCCTTCCAACCACGATGTACCGACTCTGCTTGTCCGTGATGCGGCTGACACGCACTACATCGCATGCATGATGATTGTATCAATGCATCCTACGGTCCTCCATGAAGATTCAACTCTCATCAGTGCCGATTTCCATGGAGCTGCGAAAGCATATCTCAAGTCTCATGTATTTGGATCCGAGTGTGTTCTCCTGACCCATAGCGGGCCGTGTGGAAACCAAAGCCCCCGTCACGTAACGACAGAAAACACGTTTGCTGAGGTAGAGAGACTTGGGACCATATTAGGACAAGCCGTAGAAAAAGTTGCCTCACAGGTTGCCTTCAGGAATATGGCATCGATCAACACACATCAGGTATTTCTTGAAAAACTCCCCAAAAGAACATTCCCCCCACTGCAGCAGGCAGAAAAGAAGCTGTCGCTGCTTAGGGAAACAATCCAATCAATGCGCAGCAACCATGAACCTGCCAATAAGATTAGAACTATTGAGTGTGACATATTTGGAGCTGAAGAGATGGTGACATTGAGCAGAATGCAGGAAAGTGGTGAACTTGAAGATTATTACGCTGCCAGCCTGCCCGCTGAGATACACATGATCACTCTTGGAACATGGAATTTCGTAGGCTGGTCCGGGGAAGTCTTTGTTGAATATGCTCTGGAAGTGAAGCAGCACTGCCCTAACACATTTGTCATCAGCATGGCCAACGGAGAGACACAGGGATACATAACCACAAAAGAGGCTGCTGATGAAGGCGGGTATGAGGCTTCAAATGCTCTATTCTCCTACGAGACCGGCCAGCTGTTTGTTGAGAAAACTCTTGAGATGTGTAAGGTATAGAAGGTTATTTAATGGGATATGTAATTGGATTCGATCTTGGTACTTCCTATATAAAATGTTCGATTGTTGACATACAGGGAAGATGTCTGTCAGTAGGGAGAGTACCCACCCCAAAACATAAAGATGGGAACCTGGAAGTTATTAAACCAAATTCATTTTGGCATGCTCTTTCTACCTGTATCGTTCAGGTTCAAAAAGATTCCGGCATTACGCTTTCAGCTATTGAAGCCATAAGTTATGCATCTCAGGCAAATTCTTTTATTGCACTTGATTTTGAAGATAAACCATTAACAGACATCATCCTATGGACTTCCGAGTTTGAAAATAAGATACCTGCAGACCTCAGGGAGCTTTTATTCTCTAACAGGTTCTTAGAAGAAAGCGGAATTGGTGCTCCCTCAGCAGGAATCCTTCTTGCTAAGCTTCATTGGTTACACAGAAATCGAGATTCAATGTTGACGCGTGCTGATCGGATCCTCACAATTTCTGATTATTTTGTTTATGGACTAACCGGAAGAGCTGTTGCCGACACAAGTTCCACTTCTTTGACCGGTTTATTAAATATCAAAACACAAAAGTGGAATACTCCAATTTGTGATCTTGTAGGCCTCACATCGGAGAAGCTTAGCACTCCAGTTCCTGTCGGGACACTAGCCGGCACAACCTTCACACACTGGTCAACTACTCTTGGTTTCAATAGAGATGTGCCCGTTTTCTCAGGAGGACTTGACCATCTGATTGCATCCTATGGCGCTGGGCTTGGGGCTATCGGGAATGTAAGTGAGTCGACTGGAACAGTTCTGGCTGCAATAACATTAAACCACGACAATAAGGCAAGGAAAGACATCATTGTCGGTCCAACTTTGGACCAAGAAGTCTATTCACATCTTTGTTTTTCTCCTCATGGGGCAGGTATTATAGAACAGTTCCACGACAAGTACACAAAGGGGCTTGATTATAAGCAAATGTTTGCATTAACAGACGACGTGTTCTATTCAGCTAGCCAACTTGGCATACCTCCAGATTCAAATCATATTCTTGAGCAAGTAAAAACACACATATCCAGAAGGAGCGCCCCAATAGGTGTAGGACTAAACACAATTCTTGAGATCATTGCATACCGAACAACACAACTTATTGGGCAGTTGTCTCCCGGTATCGGTCAAGAAGCAATCTTGGCTACAGGAGGAGGCGGTAAAATTAGAAAACTGCTTGAGATTAAAGCTGATATGACTGGCACGCCATTAAAAACGTGCCAGCAACCTGAACTGGGTGCTTTCGGAGCAGCAATGATAGCAGCCTACGGCTTGGGTTGGTTCGATTCATTACAGGCAGTTCAAACATCATGGGTTCAGGTTAGCGATACAATCTCACCAGACTTGAATCGTCAGAGGCTCTACACGCATTGGATGGAAAACAAAACTGAATAATGGCCTGCTGATGAAGAAGCGCTTAAGGTAGATGAGGTGGAGATACCCATTCAGGTTAATGGAAAATTCAGAGCAAAGATTGTGGTTTCTCCTGATATGTCTAAAGATGAGATGGAGCGAATTACGCTTGACAATAAAAAGGTCAAGTCTGAGATTGGCAACAAGGAAATCAAAAAAGTAATTGCTGTGCCTGGATGTATTGTAAATATCGTGGTCAAGTAGGAATGATAAAAAGATCTTTAAAAGCTTTGTGGATTGATATACTGTTGCAAACTTAGTTTGAGACAGCAGGTTACTCAGATATTCTGCCGTATGCGCAGTTATCTTTCATCTGCACGAAAAAATAGAATTGGTGCAATGGATGACCTTACAAGAGTATTTGCCGGTGATCCTTTCATCATCGTTAGTAGAGTAGTTAACTTATATCTCAGAATGAATTGTGGCATTTTTCGAAATGTGGTATTCTTCGAAGCTATAACATGATCTTCTTTCTGTAAATTGAATTAGCTTGGTCGATTAATTCATTATAGATTAGATTTCAGGTTTCTAATAGTTTTATTTTTGGCAGTAATGAAAAATAATAATGGAAAAAACTAAAGGTGTACATTACTTCCCCTGGGTCCTCCTGATCATTCTGGCTATATTTATCTCTACCTATCGGGGAAGTGTCTTCCCCGTTCTTGCCCTCCGCATGGACAGCTACTTCTCTATAACCGCGGCATCCCTGGGGTTTCTCCTCTCCGCCTCGTCTCTGGGTAGAATTTTAGTAAACCTTACCGCTGGACCTGCTCTGGATATCATTGGCCCTCGAAAAATGCTGAGTATCGGCTTCGCCGGGTATATTATTGTTTTTATCTTCGCTGCCCTGGCGAAAAGTTTTATCCCCTTCCTCTTCTCTGTGATAGCTATAGGAATTTTTGGAGCTGTTATAAATCTTTCCGCTCCCCTCTACATTCTTACACTCTATCCCCATTGGCAGCG
>JBNJIC010000128.1:0-5772 GCA_051749005.1 Halobacteriota archaeon
CATTCCACCCTTATGTTATATCCGGATAACCGGAAAAAAGGCAATGTTTATCTATTGATAAACACCATAAATTATATTGTAAATAGGGGGAAGCGATTGTGGAAAAATTACATGTGTTCCTTGAAAAGCTTGACAACAATGAATTTACTACCAAAGACATAGACCTGCTTTTAAAGCAGATGTCAGAAGATGCAAAACAGGGCATCATTAAAATGTCAAAGGATGACAGGCAATGGTTACAGACATATGCATTCGGACTCCAGCAATTTGAGGTCATGTGTGGCAAATACCCATCAAAGATGAGGGCCGGCGACTGGAGACAGGTTGTTGAGGATTTTAGCAAGGTCAGGTTCTTTGTAGATGATATGGAAGAAAGAGGCCTTGTAAAGAACGTTTTCTGGAACGTGGAAGGAATAGTAACGTTCGATATCCCTGATAATTTCGGATACAGGAACTTCATCTATTGCAGGATTAAAAGTTACCTTGAGAAAGTCTACGGTCTGCAAAAGTGATAGTACTAAAATATAATCCGGAAAATATAAAATAATTGAACGGGCCTGCCGGGAATCGAACCCGGGTTCTAAGCTCCGGAGGCTAAAGTGATATCCACTACACTACAGGCCCATGATAGAAATTATTGAAACTCCATTAAACAGCTTCAGTTGTGACTGGTTGTAGGATAGAGCAGTTATTATATTATTGTTTTGGAACACATACTTTGGGAAACAGTAAACTAAATTCTAAGAAAATATCCTGAAAACCTATCCTTCTTTAGTCCATTGGTATAACTTTATACTATCAAATACATTAGGTCATTGATATAACATTCTTTTTGAAAACTTATTAATACGCAATTCAATACATTACATCATGAATATAAAGAGGAACATCACCAGACAATATTTGTAAAAACTGCCTGATTCATACACAAAAATTACAATGAAATTACAATGAAGAAAGAACTGAAATTCTCTGAAAATTCTCAAAAGATAGCAGACCTTGAACAAACCATCAGGAAACTTAAGGATGAGATAGACCTTGTTAAAAGAAGGTCAACGGAAAAAGAAGAGTTCTACAGACTGCATCTTGAGAATCTTAATGATGTCGTATTTAGTGTCAACAATGAAGGTAATTTTACATACATCAGTCCTGCTATTGAGAATTTTACCGGCTATATGCCAGAGGAAGTAATAGGGACTTCTTTTACCAGATATATATATCCTGAGGACCTGCCAGGACTTCTTGAAGACATGGACAGGACAATCAAAGGAGAGCATAAGCCCTACATGTTCAGAGTTATCTCAAAATCCGGGAAGATCACACACGTACATACTTCTTCCAAAGTAATGGTCTATAATGGAAAAATAACCGGTCTTAACGGGATAATGGTAAATATCGATCAGCTCAAAAAAATTGAGTTTGAGCTGATGAGAGAAAAAGAAAAAGCTCAGCATTATTTGAATGTATCAAATGTTATTTTCGTTGCTATTGATGGGAAGCAGAAGATAACACTCTTAAATAGAAAAGCTGAGGAGACCCTCGGATATCACGAAACAGAAATACTTGGAAAGAATTGGTTTGATATGTTCATATCTGAAGATATCTCCGAAGACCTTAAAGATGTATTCAAAGAAATAATGTCAGGAGATATCGAACATTTTGAATATCACGATAATCCCGTTATCACAAGATCGGGAAAGGAAAGAATAATTTCCTGGCATAATTCATTGCTTTATGACAGTAACGGAAATATCACAGGGTTGCTTGCATCAGGTATTGATGTTACTGAGAAGAGGATCGCAGAAAAAGAACTTGTTTTGGCAAAACTTGAAGCTGAAACCGCGAACCTGGCAAAAAGCACCTTTATTGCAAACATGAGCCATGAACTGCGCACACCCCTTAACTCAGTGATCGGTTTTTCAGAAATACTTCTTGAAAAGAAGTTCGGAGAGATCAATGAAAGGCAGGAAAAATACCTTTCAAATATTCATTCAAGTGGTAAACGGCTCCTGGAAGTATTTAATTTAATGCTGGAAGTCTCAAAAATAGAATCGGAAGTTTTTGAGCTTGAATACAATACGATCGAATTGAGTGAATTTATAGAAGATTTAAAGGAACGTTTTTCCCCAATAATCCTGGAAAAGCAGCAGGATCTGTCATTTGTCATTAACACAGATATAAAATATATAATTGCCGATATAGAGAAATTAGAACAGAGTATAACTCATCTTATTGAGAATGCCAGTAAATTCTCAGAAAATGAAAGCCCCGTCGTTGTAGAGGTTCACGATAACGGTAAAGATATAATCTTCAAGATCCTGGACAAAGGAATTGGAATATCTGAAGAGAACATGACCAAACTTTTCAATCCATTTACCCAGATAGATTCGTCTTCAACAAGAGCACATGGAGGAATGGGTCTTGGATTATGCCTTGCAAAAAAACACTCAGAAATGCATGGCGGATCGCTTGCAGTAACCAGTGAGCTGAACAAAGGAAGTACCTTTATTTTTACAATACCAATAGAACCTGAAACTAAAAGAGTAAATTTACCTTAAAAAGAGAAATGTAAAAAAGGATCATTCCTTTGAAACATCGTAGTAGCATCTTTTTGGAGAGTACACAAGACCTTTCTTTTTCAGTGACGCAATCGTTTTACTAACGAGTTTACTTTCAAGGCCTGCTGACTTTGCAATGTCACCCGGTCTTAAGGATTTGTCAGAGCTTTCCAGAGCATTCAGTACTGCAGATTCATTTTCAGTTAATGTTTCTTCAGTCATGGTTCAACCTCACTCTGATATGGAAATATGAGGATATAAACGTTTTCGAAAGATGATAAAAACAACATAACAATAGCATAAGCTAATGAATAGAAGTCAATAAAAATAAGTTTATAACTAGGGAGGAGAGATGTTACAGATAAATATCTGTAACGTTTTCCAGGTCATTTTGACCAATATCGAAGTACTTAGTTCTGAAGTACGATTTCGATATTGATGTCTTTTGGAACCTGAATCCTCATGAGCTGCCTTAATGCACGCTCATCAGCTGCGATGTCAATAAGTCTTTTGTGGACACGCATCTCCCAGTGGTCCCACGATGCTGTACCGTCGCCACTAGGGCTTTTCCTTACAGGAACTACCAATTTCTTGGTTGGTAATGGTACTGGACCGGATATGCTTACTCCAGTGCGGTTTGCGATGGCCTTCACCTGCTCACAAACACCGTCCAGATTCACAGGACTTGTTCCTGATAATCGTATTCTTGCTTTCTGTGCCATGTTCATCTCCTCTAAAAAGAAAGAGAAGAGTGTTATTTCTGTTTAACACTCATGCACATACCGGCAGCGATTGTCATACCCATATCACGGATAGCGAATCTGCCGAGCTGTGGAATCTCTTTTACAGGCTCAATGCACATTGGCCTGGTTGGCTTGATTGTAACGATTGCTGCATCTCCAGCCTTGATAAAGGTTGGGTTCTCTTCCTTGACCTGACCTGTCTTTGGATCGAGCTTCTTGTCAATGGACATGAGAGTACATGCAGTCTGGGTGGTGTGGCAGTGGAATACAGGTGTGTATCCGACTGTGATAGCGGATGGGTGCTGAAGGACAACGATCTGTCCGGTGAACTCATCAGCTACCGATGGTGGCTTATCTGCTGGACCACAAACGTCACCTCTTCTGACATCGTTCTTACCAATACCTCTTACGTTCCAGCCAATGTTGTCACCAGGTGCAGCCTGATCGACCTCTTCGTGGTGCATCTCAATTGACTTGACCTCACCGGTTGCACCGCTTGGCATGAATGAGACCTTCTGGCCCTTCTTCATGATACCGGTCTCTACCCTACCTACTGGTACGGTACCGATACCGGAGATGGTGTATGCATCCTGTACTGGTACACGGAGTGGAAGTGTGTCTGGTTTTTCTGGCTCCTTAAGGTCGTTGAGGCAGTCAAGAAGTGATGGGCCATTGTACCATGGAGTGTTTGAGCTTGACTTTGTGATGTTGTCACCCTCGAATGCAGAAGTTGGGACGAATGGAACTTCGTCTGCCTTGAATCCTACCATACCGAGAAGCTGAGATACATCCTGCTTGACCTGATTATACCTGTCCTCACTGTATTCAGCTGCGTCCATCTTGTTGACAGCGACGATGAGCTGGTTGATACCAAGGGTCCTTGAAAGGAAAACGTGCTCCTTTGTCTGAGCCATTACACCATCAGGTGCTGCTACGACAAGTACAGCTGCATCTGCCTGGGAAGCACCTGTGATCATATTCTTTACGAAGTCACGGTGACCTGGGCAGTCCACTACTGTAAAGTAGTACTTGTCTGTGTCGAATCTCTTGTGTGAGATATCGATGGTAACTCCTCTTTCACGCTCTTCCTTGAGTGAGTCCATAACCCATGCGAAAGCGAAGGATTCTTTACCTTTTTCTTTTGCCTCTGCTTTGTATTTTTCGATAAGATGAGCAGGTACGGCACCTGTCTCGAACATTAATCTTCCGACAAATGTTGACTTACCGTGGTCAACATGACCAATAACTGCTAAGTTCATGTGTGGTTTCTCAGCCATAATATATTCTCCTTTATTTTCGATTGTTAGATGTAATATCTGTAATTTTGACCTAGATTGTTGTTTCTGCTTTTAAATCTTTCCAACGGACAGTACATTCATAACAAAAAGATGGATAAGATATCCATCTTACATGCTCATGAAGTCCTGTGCCTGTGGGAGGTCTTTCTTGAGTCCCTTACGCTCACGGATACCTGAGACCACTTCACTGATCATGTTGGTTGGAAGTGGTTCAAATCCTGCGAACTCTGTGCTCCACATTGCACGACCTTCTGTTGCGGACCTGATATCACCTGCAAATCCGAACAGTTCGGATACTGGTGCCTTGGACTCGATTATTGTTGTATCACCTTCGGATGTCATGTTAATAATGATACCACGACGTCCCTGGATCTCCTTTGTAGCTCCACCCATCTGTTCCTGTGGGGTCTGGATGAATACCTTCTGATATGGTTCAAAGAGTGTATCGTCTGCCATGAGCATTGCTGCCTGGATAGCCTGCCTTGATGCAGGAATGACCTGTGCAGGACCTCGGTGAACAGCATCCTCATGGAGCTTTGCGTCCATGAGCTTTACCTTCACACCCATGCATGGTTCCTTTGAAAGCGGGCCGCCTTTCATAACCTCGACGAATCCTTCAAGGACAAGTTCCATTGTTTCGTTCAGGTGCTGGATACCTTTGGTCATATCGAAGTAAGCATTGCTTTCAAAGATGTCAGCAATCCTCTTTGCTTCTTCTTTGTCCATACCTGCTGCAATGAGTTTCTCCCTTCTTTCAAGTTCAGGCATTCTCATAGATATCTCGCCTTCGCGAATAAGCTCACGAACTTCAGGCTCGAGTGGCTCGACAACCACATAGAATCTGTTGTGCCTGTTAGGAGATTTACCTTCTACCGGACCTGCTGTGCCTGTGATGGTCTCACGGTATACAACAAGAGGTGGTGTTGTTGTGATCTCGACACCTTTGTCACGCTCGATCCTGTGAGCAATGACTTCAAGATGCAGCTCACCCATACCGGCCATAAGGTGTTCACCAGTCTCTTCATCAAGAGTGATCTTAAGTGTTGGGTCTTCCTTTGCAACCTGGCGGAGAACCTCAACGAGCTTTGGAAGGTCTTTCATGTGCTTTGCTTCCACAGCTACGGTAACCAGACAATCTGGTTTCTACGTCATCGCTGTGATGACACTGCCTAC
>JBNJIC010000129.1:0-5750 GCA_051749005.1 Halobacteriota archaeon
AAACGCAGCTGTTTCCTCATGGCGGGTGAGAATGAAACGTATCTTCTCGCTTCTTCTGATGGCGTCTATAAGCGGCAGGTTCGAGTCACCTGGTATACCATAGACATATCTTACACCAAAAGCTTCCATCTGCTCGACGCTCTTGTCTGCAACAGTGGTCTCTATGTCCTCTTTTTCCTTTACGCCACCTTCCTTAACGAATGCGGATTTTGGTGCACCACAGACCGGGCAGGTGTATGTGTCGGGCAGGGAATCAAAATCCTGCCCTTCTGCTTCTTCATCATATGTCCAGTTACAGACCGAACATCTGTATTTTCCCAATATCATCCCTCGCGGTTATTGATCAGTTCTTCTCATCCTTGAACTCGAAATACCAGTGCTCACCACTGCAGAACGGCTTGTTCTTTGAGGCACCGCACCTGCAAAGAGTGTAGTGTTCTTTGGATTCGGGAGTATTTCCATCAGGATCGTCAAGTTCGATACCACCTACAACATCGTGTGGTCCGTCCTTTGTGACAGTAATTCCCGGTTCCCGGTCGAGGTCTTTATGCAGCACACCATCCTTTGTATAGCTTAAGGCTCCTGACGGACACATCTCAATTACTTTTATTATCTCTTCTACACTGGCTCCATCAGGATCTATCCATGGTTCCTGTCTCATCCTGAAAACATTTGGTAAATTATCGGTACAGTATCCTCTGTGCGAGCAGACTCCCCTGTTATCGTGGATTGTGATCTCCTTTCCAACATAGTCATCCACCCTGTCAGGTTGCCTGTTCTCAGACTTTTCACCTGTAAAGCCTATCTTCAGATGTGTTCCGTCACAGAACGGCTTGTTCGATGACTTTCCACAGCGACAAAGGGCCATCATAGATTGCGGTTCAAAGGTCTTCCCTTTTGAGTTCTTCAGGTTCTTGAGTTCCTTTGCAAGGTACGGCCCGTTCTCTGACGGCTGTATGCTTGGTTTGTTGTCTGTCATTTCTTAAGTCCCCACTTTATTTCTAAAATCTCATTCTTTGTCCATGTGGACATCCAGTTGCGGGAATGGGATCTCAATACCTGCATCTTTGTATGCCTTCAGGATCCCGTTTGTAAGATCCCATTTAACACTCCATAGATCCGATGTATTTGTCCATGCACGAAGCTGGAGATTTACTGATGAATCTGCAAGCTCAGTGGTTACAACGGCAGGTGCAGGATCTGCATGTATCAGTGAGTGATTTTTCATCAGTTCAATAGCAACCTGGATTGCCTGGTCAACTTTTGTATCATAGCTGATCCCTACATTAACGTCGACCCTTCGGGTAGGCATTCTGGTAGCATTCTCGATGGCATTTCCCCAGATTACCTTGTTAGGGATCGTTATGAGCTTGTTGTCCGGAGTAAGCAGTTCAGTTGCCATGAATCCGACAGCGCTGACACTTCCGGAGTAGCCTGTGACTGATACATATTCGCCTTTGTCAAAAGGTCTCAGTGTTGCAAGCCATACGCCTGCTGCAATGTTCGTGAGTGTATCCTGCATTCCAAAGCCAAGTACTAAGCCGATGACCGCTGAAAGGCCTACAACCACTGAGCTGATATCAGAGCCAAGGGTTGAAACTGTTGCAAGGATGACCGCAACATATAGCAATGCAAGTACGAACCTGGACAGGAATTCTGCCACAAGTTCAGGAAGTTCTGTTTTTTTAAGTCCGTTCTTGAATATACCTGTCAATATCTTTGCTACAATTATACCTGCAATTAGTACTATCAATGCTGATAGCAGATCAAAATATGTCAAATTCATGTATGGTAGATTATCTGATAACATATGTTCAACTCCCTTAATTTTAGAACAATACCCATCATTATTTCACGCTGGTAAGTATATAATACTATTGTGAACCATCCGCGACCCCCCCCCATCGTAAAATTCTCTGACCTAACGATATTCGTTTTTCTGAAGTGGTTTCTTGTTTTTCTGAATTCTTTTTCATTTTATAAATTGTAATATGCAGTGTTATGCAAAAGTTGAGACGGAGTTATTTTTTTATTTTTATATATCATATTATATTTTTTTATTGGATTTACAATGATGGGCGAATAATCATTGACAAATATGTTTTTATATTATCACTCCTTTTAGGGGCTGACTCCAAACGGGGAGGCGTGTCCAATGATACTCCTCCTCCAACTCTTTTATAATATAATTTGTATTTCCAGTCCTTCATTATAGTCTTTAATGTTACTGTTTTTGAATTGATTCATTGTTTCGTCCGATAGTTTTGTTACTGAATCCCCCCCATGTCCGTCGCGCGTATATATCGACAGGTCATATCTTTAATTGGCGCACATGTCACAATTCCCAAAAACCTTATATATTTATTCGAATATTAGAAAATCGAATTATTAGTTTACCAAACCATTTGGTAGTTACTAGTTATGCGTTCAAATTTGGATGCCGTACCCAGGAGGTAAAAATTGGATAAGATCGAGCAAGTAGTCAGGTACCATTTGGAAATGGAACATCTGAAGAGAAAACTGGAAGGTAACATGACCGAGTGTTTCCTGGAAGAGGAAGGCTGCACCAGTGCACATAAGACCATGAACAGGGCCCTTCTGCTAGTATAGGAGGAAGGTGAAGTCATGCCTTCTACACTTGCCAGGTTCCTCGATCTTAAAAAAAGTAGTGTTACAAGTATTATTGACAACCTTGAGAAAGAAGGTTTTGTGTGCAGGAAAAACGATCCTTTTGATAGAAGGAAAGTTCTGGTCCATGTTACTGAAAAGGGCATTGAACAGGTCGGGAAGGTCTTTAACAAAATGCTTTCAGTAGCAAGAATGTGTATGGATGATCTGGAAAGCGAAAATCTTGACAGAGCTATTGAAGCACAGATGACATTGATAAGGATCCATCGTCATATGTACGAAAGATCGGTGGAACTACTGGATCAGAAATGTTCTCCAGCTGATGAAGTTCGACAATAAAAGATGAGGAGGTTACCACCATAAAAAATGTATTTGAAAAACTCGGAGTCTTTATTGAGAATAATACTATCCCTATTATATTAGTAGCATTATTGATAGTCCTTATCTCTGTCCAGGGTGCACAGACCATAAACATGGCATCTGGGACAGAAACATTTGTAGAGAAGAGCTCCCAGCTCTATCAGGATTTTGATCACCTGTACATGAACATCTTTGGTACTGAAGCCATTGTCATTATTATAGAAGATAGCCAGGTTAATGATCCTGCTTTACTGCAGGCGATGGATCGGCTGGACCATATGTCTTCATCACTACCCGGTGTGGTAGATGTACAGAGTGCTGCATCGTTTGTTAAGGCTGCCAATTTTGACCTCACCGGTGATGCTTCACTTCCTGAAGACGAAGCAGAATTGCAGTCTCTTATTGATAATAATGTTCCCGGATATATGATGCCGGACAGCACTCACACACTTATTTATGTTGAAACCGCAGGTTCGCTAACCGATGGACAGAAACAGGAGATACTTAGGGAGATCGAGACTTCGGTAACCTTTGCAGAATTCCCTCCTGACTATAATATAGTAGTAACAGGTGACCCGGCTTTCATGGTCTCCATGAACAATGCAATGATGTCAAGTATGGGTGTATTGCTTGGGCTTTCAGTAGTTCTGATGATCGTTGTACTATTCCTTGTGTTCGGTCATGTCAGGTGGAGGCTCATGCCTCTTGCCATTGTACTGTTGGGTATCATTTATACCTTCGGGGCCATGGGTTATCTGGAGATCCCGCTGAGCATGGTATCAATGGCAGCATTCCCTGTACTGATCGGTCTGGGGATCGATTACGCTATACAGTTCCATAATCGTATTGAGGAGGAGCTTGAACGGGGTGAGACGCCGGCAGAGGCAGTGGTGGATACCATCAAGCATACGGGGCCTGCCGTACTGATCGCACTTATAATAACAGCACTTGGGTTCTTTTCCCTCCTGACATCAAGTGTGCCCATGATTCAGGACTTTGCAAAGCTACTTCTCATCGGTATTGTGATGTGCTTCCTTGCTTCTCTGTTTGTAGGTGTGACCGTGATATATGGTCTTGATAACATGCAGTCCATACGGAAGAAGAAGTTCGGAAATTTATCCCTGACCGACAGGAATAACTCTAAAAAATCATCCCGAGCTCCTGATGAGGCCAAGCCTGATCTACTTGACAGATTGCTTGGTCGTACAACTCATTTCACCATAAAGCATCCATTCATGATATTATCCATTGCCGTTCTTCTCTGTGCCGGGGGTCTGGCAGCTGATACGCAGGTTCCTATCCAGACAGATGTTGAGACCTTTGTACCGCAGGACCTGCCGGCATTGATTGATCTGATACATCTTTCAGACATTACAGGTGGTGAGGAACAGCTGAACATTATCATCAAGACCGATAATGTTGCTGATCCTGAGGTACTTAAATGGATGGACGAGTTCAGCTCTCATGAGGTGAATAGCAGGAATAATATCAATGGAGCGGAAAGCATGGCCAGCGTCGTTAAATCGATGAATGGAGGTGTGATTCCGGAGAGTGAGTCTGAGATCCGGTCATTGTATGAACAGATGCCTGCCCGGCAAAAAGAACTTTTCATGTACGGGGAAAATATGCTCCTGCTCAACCTGAACATTGGGGATGCAATGGGAAGCCTTGGTATGGAAGGGATTGAAGTACTAACGGATATTGTAAGAGAGGATATGCTGTGGATGTCCCCTCCTCCCGGGATAACAGCTACAATAACCGGTAGCAATGTAGTGTTCATAGAAGTTATTGGAGCCCTTACTTCAGGACGTATCTTTATGACATACCTGGGACTTGGTATGGTATTTGGCGGACTGCTTCTGATCTATCGTGATCTTCTCAAGGCCCTTGTTCCAGTGGTGACCATGTTCATGGTTGTGGGCTGGTCAGGGGGATTGATGTACGTGATGGGTATGGAATATACTCCAATGACAGCAACATTGGGTGCGCTTATCCTTGGTGTGGGTTCTGAATATGCTGTACTTATGATGGAGAGGTATTTCGAGGAAAAGGATAAAGGCGCCACTCCTGAGGAGGCAATGACCGAAGCCGGGGTCAAGATCGGAAAAGCGATAGTTACCTCCGGACTTACGACACTGTTCGGTTTTTGTGCACTGATAGCATCCGATTTCGTAATTATAAGCAGTTTCGGTATGATCACTGTAATTGATGTGGCACTTGCCCTGTTCGCAACATTTGTGGTCTTCCCTCCTGTAATGGTAATGCTTGACAATTTCCGGGAGAAGAGAAATGCACAAAAACTAATACCTGATCGATCTTTCCATAATAATCTAAAAAATACAGAAGTTATAAAATCTGGCACCGATCCGGAGGCTGATGTTTTTTGATGAATTATAAAAACAAACAAAAAAAGAGATATGTGAATTCAGCTGTAATAATGGCTTTCCTGCTAGTCGCAACATTCGTCGCGGTCAACGCATCTCCTGTAGCAGGGGCAAAAGAGTACATACAGCCAACATATGAGTTCTCTACAAATTATTATGATGCCTATGGTGAACCTGATATCTACGCATCCGTTCTGGGGTCACCTGAGTTCGAGAGGGGCGAGACTGCTCAGGTTCGTGTTGTCCTTTCGAACAGGGGCGTACTGTATGGGTTCAAAGATGTGACAAATGTGGATACTAACAACAATGGAGATCATGCAAAATCCCTGAAAGAGATCGAATATGAATCATTGAGAACAACTGCTTTTGGATTGAAGG
>JBNJIC010000130.1:0-5622 GCA_051749005.1 Halobacteriota archaeon
GCAGTACGTCAGGCAGAGCCACAGCCCCGTTTCCCGGAGCGTATAACCTCCCTTTTTGAGGACAGAATTATCTTTGTGGGGAATCCTGCGCTTGTGGATCTTGACGGTGTGCATGTACTGATGTATCATGGCCGTTCCATCGATGACCTGGTGGCTTCAGTTCCCGGTGTATCCTACCAGGAACCGGAAAAGGCAATGATAGAGATGCTAAAGCGTAGGCATCTTTCCCCTATATACGGAAGCAGGGTTTCCATTGCACCGGAGAAACAGGACCACTTCGTAATTGATCCGGTGCCGGATATCCTTCATTGCGGGCATGTTCATACCATCGGAATTGGAAGATACAAGAACGTTCTTATGATCAATTCAGGTACATGGCAGTCTCAGACCGAGTTCCAGAAGAGGGTAAATGTCATGCCAACACCTGCACAGGTTCCGGTAGTGGAACTTTCGACTCTCAAGACGAGTTTGCTGCATTTCTGAAGAATTTGTCTGATCTTTAATTTATTGTAAAGATGTTAATTTCGTTTTCAATTCCGATCACTATATATAGTGCAACAGGAAAGTATGCAGCAGATGTCTCTGAAATATAAGGAAGAACTGATGACAATTCCTGAGATAACTGACTTTGAGGCCTTGCTGAGGAAGCAGGGATACAGTCTGGCAGGAACTCATTCTGCTGTGAAAACATGCCTCTGGCTCAGTCGTTCCATAAAGGACGAAGGTGAATGTTACAAGTCCAGGTTTTATGGTATCACTTCTCATTGCTGCCTGCAGATGACACCTACGTTAAGGTGCAATCAGCGTTGCCTGTTCTGCTGGAGGCCTACAGAGGTGGAAGTATCTTCCCCAAAAAGTTGGGATTCTCCAGTGGAAATAGTGGGGTCTTCGATAAAGGCACAGCGAAAACTGATATCCGGATTTGGCGGTTCCGCACCAAGGGAACGCTGGGAGGAAGCGAACGAGCCAAAACACGTTGCTATATCACTTTCAGGGGAGCCGACACTGTATCCATACCTTCCTGAGCTTGTGGAAGAGTACGAAAAACAGGGTTTCAGTACTTTTGTTGTCAGTAACGGTACGGTTCCTGAAATGATGGAAAAGATAGAACCTTCCCAGCTTTACATGAGCCTCGATGCTCCTGACAGGGAAACCTATGAAAAGGTCTGCAACCCGAAATCGCCTGAGCTCTGGAACAATATCAACAGGTCACTGGAGATACTTGGAAAGAAGGATAACCGCAAAGCTATACGCATAACCCTTGTAAAGGGTGTCAATATGATCGATCCGCAAGGTTATGCACGACTTATTGAGATGGCAGATCCGGATTATGTTGAGGTAAAAGCATACATGCACCTTGGTTTTTCCAGGGCACGCCTGACACGTGAAGCAATGCCATCACACGAGGAAGTTCTCAGTTTTGCTAAAGAGGTGGCAGATCATCTTGGTTATTCCATTGCAGACGAAGTGGAAGTAAGCCGCATAGCCCTGCTTTCTAAGGACGGAAAAGTTTCTTGGCTTGATTGAAGCTGCTTATTGGACATTTCCGGTCCTGATCTCAGTCACAATCTATATTTATATCCTTGTTCACATAGGGTACATCCAATTAGCTAATAGCATAATGTTCCGCACGGAGAACATAATTTTCAGGATGCACGATGCATCTAAAATCACAATTGATCCTTATTATGGAGTATTCCCACAATGGCTGACCAAACTTCACATCAAAAATACGAATTTAAAAAGAAACTTGAATCGTTAAGGGACAAGCGAGGTCGTGGTACAGAATTGATCTCCCTTTACATACCGCCTGACAAGCAGCTCTCAGATGTAGTTGCACAGCTCAAGACAGAGCACGGCCAGGCTTCCAACATCAAGTCCAAGCTGACAAAAACGAACGTTCAGGGTGCCATTGAGTCAATTATGTCCAGGCTCAGGTATGTGACAGTCCCTGAGAACGGTCTTGTCTATTTCACAGGTGCTGTGGATATCGGAGCTAACAAGACTAACATGGAAACCACTATCATTGAGCCTCCGCAGCCGATCATAACATACAGGTACCATTGTGATTCATCATTCTACCTTGACCCGTTAGAAGAGATGTTAAGGGAAGCAAAGACCTATGGTCTGCTCGTCCTTGACAGGCGTGAGGCTTCAATTGGTCTTCTGGTAGGTAAGCACATAGAACCATATCGAAACCTTACCTCATCAGTTCCGGGTAAGCAGAGGAAAGGAGGACAGAGTGCCCACAGGTTCCAGCAGCTAAGGCTTATTGCAATACACGATTTCTACAAGCGTATCGGTGATGCGGCCAGTGAGGTCTTCCTAACAGTGGATCAGAAGGACTTTGAAGGAGTGCTCATCGGCGGTCCTTCACCAACAAAAGAGGAGTTCGAATCCGGTCATTTCTTCCATCACGAGATAGAGAAGAAGATACTCGGGCTTTTTGATGTTGCGTATACGGACGAGTCCGGCCTTTCAGAACTTGTCAATGCAGCAAGTGAAAGGCTTGAAGACCTTGATCTCATGATAGAAAAGAAGCTGATGCAGCATTTCTTCCAGGAGCTCGTATCAGATTCAGGCAAGGCGACCTATGGTGAGGACAATGTACGAGAGAATCTCATTATCGGTGCTGTCGATATAATGCTCGTATCAGAAGACCTAAGAGCTGAAAGGATGACCGTCAGGTGTACTTCCTGCGATTATGAGAGTAAGACAACCAGTGACTTCAAGCCAGGTGATTCAAAGACAAATCTTGGTAACTGTCCGAAATGCGGGTCCTATCTTGAGGTATTCGAAAAGGTCGACATTGTGGATGAGCTGTCCGAGATGTGTGACCAGACGGGAACAACTGTAGAGTTCATTTCCACTGATTTCGAAGAGGGTGCACAACTTATGAACGCTTTTGGTGGTATTGTCGCTATCCTGCGTTTCAACACAGGTATCTGATTTAATTTTTTATAGGTGATAATTTTGTTCCTGGATTTCATACAACAGGTTACGTCCGTACTGAACAATGCTGTCAGTTCGGCAGGTTTTGAAGTGGACGATCTGGAGCTTGGTCCCTCCCAGCATGCAGACCTTTCTTCAAGGGTCGCGTTCAGGCTGGCCTCTGTTGCAGAGCAGAGTCCCAAGGACATTGCTGACAGGATTGTTTCCGAGGTAGTGATACCTGAGAATTCCTTTATCGGGAAGATAGAGTCGATGGGTCCTTACCTTAACATAACTGCCAGCCGAACTTTCATTGATGGTGTGGTATCAGGCATCAGGAAGAAGAAGGATGCATTCGGAGGCAATTTCCGTGAAGGAAAGATCCTGCTAGAGCACACTTCTGCCAATCCCAACGGCCCACTTCACGTAGGACACATACGGAATTCGATAATCGGAGACACCCTCGGGCGTATCCTTAAGCGTGCAGGATATGATGTCGAGCTGCACTATTACGTAAACGACATGGGACGCCAGATTGCGATTGTCTCCTGGGCCCTTGAGCGCTTCGAGTTCGATAATAACTCCAAGCCCGACCATGCCATTGCAAAAGTTTACATCAAGGCCAATGCAGAGCTTGAGGCACACCCCGAGAAGGTTGCCGCGATAGACAAACTCATGCAGCTTGTTGAGAGCGGTGATGAAGAGACCATCAACCGCTTCGATGAGGCTGTAGCTCGTGTAGTTGAGGGTATCAGGGAGACCCTTGCAAAGATGAACGTTGCTCATGATGAGTTCCCCAAGGAATCCGGTTTCATCAGGTCCGGTGACGTTACAAGGATAGTGGATGAGATCAAGGCCACAGGTCGCACTGCGATCGATAACGGTGCACTTGTTGTGGACCTTAAGGATTACGGATTTGAGAAGACCCTCGTCATCCAGCGTTCCGACGGAACCTCACTTTACACTACTCGTGACCTCGCATACCACGAATGGAAGGGCCAGCGTGCTGACAGGATCATCGATGTCTTCGGAGCCGACCACAAGCTGATTTCCGGCCAGCTCAGTGCAACACTGAACGCCATAGGCAAGAAGGA
The DNA here is from genome assembly GCA_051749005.1 of Halobacteriota archaeon. GTDB lineage: Archaea > Halobacteriota > Methanosarcinia > Methanosarcinales > Methanosarcinaceae > Methanococcoides. The sequence goes on from JBNJIC010000130.1 coordinate 4,026, forward strand.
GCCTGAGGTCGTTATCTTCGAGTTCGTCTCACTTCCTGAAGGTTCAATGAGCACAAGGCGCGGAAAGTTCATCAGTGCCGACGATCTGCTTGATCAGGTAAGGGAACAGGCTTTGAAAGAGGTGGACAAGCGCCGTCCGGATATGCCTGATGACTTCAAGAAACAGGTCGCAGACATGGTAGGTATCGGTGCTGTCAGGTACGACATCGTGAAGGTCTCACCTGAGAAGTCCACGGTCTTTGACTGGAAAGAAGCACTGGACTTCGAGAAGCAGGGCGGTCCTTTCGTACAGTACTCACATGCACGTGCATGCAGCATTCTGCAGAAGGCAAAGGATGAAGGCCTGTGGAAAGCCGAAGCAGATATTGACCCTTCACTTCTTGTGGAGGACACCGAGATCGCTCTTATCAAGAAGATGGCAATGTTCGACAACGTGCTTGACCAGTGCGCAAGGGAACTGAAGCCTCACATGCTTGCTATCTATGCAAGGGAACTTGCAGATGCGTTCAATCAGTTCTACCGCTTCGTATCCGTCCTCAATGCCGAGGAAGAGGATGTCCGTTCAAGCCGCCTTGCCCTTGTGGACTGTGCAAGGATAGTGCTTGCCAACACACTGGATACACTGGGACTGGGTGCACCGGAATCAATGTAAGTTAGACACGAAAAACAGATTCATACAAATTGAGGAGAATGGAATATGGAAATATACATATACCTTCTCCTGTATCTTCTTTTAGTAAATTCATATTCTTTCTGGCTGATGTACTCTGACAAAAAGAAGGCCAAAAAGAACCAGTACAGGATACCGGAAAAGACCCTGTTCACCTGGGCATTGCTGGGCGGGAGCATCGGTTCCATAGCCGGAATGCAGAAATTCAGGCACAAAACAAGGCATACGACGTTCAGGATCGGGATGCCCCTGATATTTGTTGTGGAAGGCTATCTCTTCTTTGAATATGTTTTACCGGTATTGTTTTGAGACAATCCGGTTGGCTTATTGAGCTTATAGATAAATTATAGAACAGTTTGAAAAGTGTTTTATAAAAAAGAAGTTGATTACTTCATAATGAAAATTCGGATCGAGACCCCCAAGTTCAGCTTTTTCAAGTACCAGAAAGTGGATGACGGGTACACAAGAGTCCTGTTTTCCCCGATACCCACGATATTCAACTACGGTTTCATCGAGGAAACTCTGGGTGACGATGGTATGGAAGAGGATGCCATTGTACTGGGACCCCGTCTTGCCCAGGGAACCCTTGTAAATCTGACCAGTCCCGGTGGGGTGGTAAGGTTTGTGGATGACTCGGTTCAGGATGACAAGAAAGTGTTCTATCTGGGGGACCCGTATTCTGAAAAGCTGTTCGGTTTATATTTCAGGATGTATGCACTGTTCAAGAGTTTCCGGTATCTGCTGTTTGAAAGAAGACTTGCGGAATGCAGGTTCGAAGGTATTGAACTGTTCGGGGAAAAGTGAGAACCAATCAGTGTGTCGATCACTCTGACATACTCCCACGACTAAATTCGAGGGGTTCTACGGTTAATCGCTTTCAAATCATTGCCGCTTTGGGGATGCCAGTGTTCCCCTTTGCTACATCAC
>JBNJIC010000131.1:0-5594 GCA_051749005.1 Halobacteriota archaeon
CAGCTATCAAGTTCTTCATCTACACTCACGTTGCATCCCTTGTGATGCTTCTGGGTATATTTGGACTTTATTTCAACGCATGGTCTATCACAGGTTCCCCGAACATGGACATGGCACATCTGATCAGCCAGTTCCAGTTCTTTGAATCCGGAATTCTCAGGGATGCAATATTCCTTGCATTGCTCTTTGGATTCATTGTGAAACTTCCTGTAGTACCATTCCACTCCTGGTTACCGGATGCATATTCCGAAGCACCTACAGCAGGCAGTGTGCTTTTCATACTGCTCAAGATCGGTGGATATGGTCTGTTCAGGGTAATGCTTCCAATGTTGCCATTTACAGCAACTCCAAGCCTTATGATCACTATTATGGGTTTGCTTGGTGCAGTGAGCATCCTTTATGGTGCATTCCTTGCACTTGCACAGAAGGACCTTAAGAGAATGATCGCATACTCCAGTATCAGTCACATGGGCTACGTTACCCTTGGTTGTGCTGGTCTTGTGAGCCTTTCAGTATCCGGTGCAATGTTCCAGCAGTTCTCACACGGACTCATAATGAGCATTATGTTCATGTCATGCGGAGTTATCCAGACTGCAACAGGTACAAGGATCATCAACGATCTTGGTGGTCTTGCACAGAAGATGCCAAAACTTGCAGTGATCATGGTACTCGGATTCATGGCATCACTTGGTCTGCCTGGACTTACCGGTTTCATTGCAGAGTTCCTTGTGTTGACATTCAGTTTCATTAATGTGCCAACATATGTGATCATCGCACTGCTGGCAATTGTAATTACAGCAGCATATCACCTATGGGCATTGCAGAGGGCAATGTTTGGTACTTTCAATGAGAAGCTTGGTGAGATCGTGGACATCTCGTCCTATCAGACACTGTCCATGGGAATCATCGCCCTGCTTGTACTGTACTTTGGACTGAACCCAAGTCCGGTGCTGGATATGATGATAACGAATTCAGAAAAGATCGTCAGCCTTATGGCTGCAATGGGGGTGTGAGAAATGGTAAATCTAATGTTACTCGCGCCTGAAATTACGCTCCTGGTAACAGGACTTTCAATAGTACTGTTAGGATTATTCCTTTCAGGTCAGTCTAAGAAAATACTCGGATACATCGCAACACTTGGCTGTCTCATTGCCCTGATGTTCACACTGAACAGCTTTGGCACAACAGCGGTTATGTTCTCGAACTCACTGAGCATTGATGCACTATCACAGTTCTTCAAGCTTGTGTTCCTGACAGTTGCAACACTTGTGTCCATAGCAGCCATCAAATACACCGATGACTATGGTAATACTGATGAGTTCTATGCTCTTACGCTCTTCGCAACCATTGGTATGATGATGGTGGCATCAGCAAATGATCTCATGGTGCTCTTCGTTGCATTCGAGCTTGCAAGTCTTGCAACATACGGTCTTGCAGGTTTCGAGAAGAAGAACCCTGCATCCACAGAAGCAGCAATGAAGTACTTCATCATTGGTTCACTTTCAGCTGCTCTGTTGCTGCTTGGTATCGGATACGTTTACGGTGCAACAGGGACCACCAACATTGAGGCAATTGCCCAGAACATCGATCTGCTTACAGGTAGCCCAATGGGAATCCTTTCCCTTGTACTGCTCATCGCAGGATTTGGTTTCAAGATCGCTCTTGTACCATTCCACATGTGGGCACCTGATACCTATCAGGGTTCACCTTCCGTGGTATCCGCACTTCTGGCAGCCGGTTCCAAGAAGATGGGATTTGTTGCAGCTTTCAAGGTCTTTATTACGGGCCTTATTGCTCTTCAGGCAGACTGGCAGATGGCATTCGCTATCCTTGCAGTGATTACAATGACCTACGGTAATATCGTAGCATTGTCACAGACCAGTGTAAAGCGCATGCTTGCTTACTCATCCCTTGCGCAGGCAGGATACATCTCAATGGCATTTGTTGTCATGACCCCAATGGCACTTACTGGTGGTATCCTCTATGCAATGTCACACGGCTTCATGAAAGCAGGAGCTTTCATTGCAACAGCTGCTGTGGTATACCTGGCTACATCAGAGAAGAAGGAGATACTGGAAGCTGACCATCTTGACAGCTTCAAAGGTCTTGGTAAGAGAATGCCTATAACAGCACTCTGCCTGACCGTCTTTGTATTCGCATTGGCCGGTATTCCGCCAACAGCAGGTTTCATGAGCAAATTTGTTCTGTTCTCATCAACGATCGAATCAGGACTTGTCTGGCTTGCAGTGATAGCTATCCTTAACAGCGCACTTTCACTGTACTACTACGCAAGAGTTGTTAGGTACATGTATGCTATGCCAGCAGAAGGCGAAAGGATATCTGAACCAGCGCCATACGTTGTTGCACTGCTCGTTGCAGTTGCAGGTGTACTGGCAATCGGTATCTGGCCGGAACCATTCGTGAACATGGCAATGGAAGCTGCTAATGTATTGATTCCAGGAGGTATGTAAAATGGCAGATTGTGATCTTTGCGGAGTAGCAATTCCAACAGTATGTCCTGTAAGGGTATTTGCACCAAAGTTCGAGCAATCCTACCCTGAAGGTGTATGGAAAGGTCTTTGCAGCGATTGTCTTGAGAACGCAAAGAAGGCCTATGACGAGGCTATTGAGAAAAAGGCAGTAGGTACATTTGGTAAATGTGACCTCTGCGGTGCAGAAGGACAATTACAGGATGTGGAGATCAACATCCCCTCCTTCTCAAAAGGCTATGAACTTGAGAGAAAGAAGATCTGCATGAGATGCCTTGAACAAAGTAGTGAAGCCTATGAAAATAAGGATGAACTGCTTGGTGAACATCACTGAACGTCACTTATACTGACCTTTTTTATTTTTTAAATCGGATATTTTAATTTTTGACAATCCTCTCATCTTCTTACTCTTTATCCGGTAAAATATTATTTTGTTATATTTTGCAGGATAGTTGTTTTCAACAAATCCCCACTCTTTGGATGATATCTTTCTTCAGAATTTGGTAAATTCAGAGAATTTCAGCATTGATCATTTCCTCTAATAGTTTCCATGTCAAATCCTTGCTATGGAGAGCAATATAATAAGGAGTATGAACCTGATTATCATGCTCATACCTGTTGAAAAGGCTACGATCCTCAATCCGATCTTTGGTCCGAAGATAGACACATAACGTGGAATTATTGCTCTGAATGTGAATAGTGGCAGCATGAACATGCTACCAAGCATAAGTACTATCATAGCCTGCAGGTATGAGATCCCACCATCGCTTATCATGGGGCCAAGCAATGAAACTCCGAGGATCGGACTGGCAACATATGTCGTAAGCGGGATTATACTTTCAGGTGGAATTCCAAATATGTCTGCAAGAGGCAGAACATTGAAGATCTCAAAAGCGCCTCTCTCTCTCAGAGCGAATACAAGTGTTGTCATTGTCAGATATATAACAGCGATCTTTGTGAAAAGGTGCTTTTGTTTTTTGAATGCCTTTTTAGCGGCGTCTTTTATGTGTGGCCTTTCTGCGATTTCTGCATGAGGTATGGAGCATGTGTGCTCCCTGAACCAGAACCTGCTTAGTATAATCACAACAGAGACTTTTACAACGGCACTGAGTATGAACACCATTACGTAGAATCCGCCTACAACCGGACCCAATGCAGGAATTACAATGGGAATCTGATAGGTCAGGATCTCTCTGATGTATGCCGGTGTACTGTTAAGTATCGCACAAAGCATTGTCTCGCGTTCATCCAGACATCCCTCATCCTTAACTTTCACGACCATACTGTTCGCTGCTACGGTAGATCCAAGGGATACAAGAAATGCAGATGCACAGGCCTGGGGGAGGTGGGTATGCCTGAAAAGGGGTTCTGTGAATCTGGAGAACTTTTGCATAAGTCCCATTTCAATAAGCAAACCTGTCCCAAACAGGCCTACAAATATGGTAGCAATTACAGGGAGTGCAAAATCAAGTACCCTTATAAGCAGATCGAACATAACTCTATAATAATAACAACTTGTAAATTAATCTATTTGAATGAAGTTATTACGATATTTTGAAAAACCAAAACCTTGATATGATGTGTAATACTTTTTTGTCTGGTGATCGTAAATGAAGAAAGATCTCATGGATATTCTGGCATGCCCTATGTGCAAAGGAGACCTTGTTTTGAATATCTCAAAGGAAGATGAAAAGGAAATTATCTCTGGAACACTTTATTGTTCGAAATGTGACGAGTATTTCCCGATTGAGGATAGTATTCCTAATATGCTTCCTCCCGATCTCAGGGGATAATATTATATCGAGGTTGATTACACTTGCAACAGGTACATATAAACCGTCTTGGTGTGAATTCCATTGAATTTGAATCAGATGTATTGGAGATTCCCTTATCTCCCGGGGGCGAGAAGAGTTTTGAAATAGTGATCATTAATTACGGTTCACCTACCCATGTACACCTGTCTGCAAGTGACGGGTTTCAGGACAACCTGACATTCCTTGAAGACAACCCTTACGTTTCACATGAAGAATATGTCCCTGTCATTGCACGCATTCCTTTTGATGGTCGTCTACTGAATAAAGGCAAGATCTTTGTCACAGTGGGATATGGATCAAAAACTGAAAGTTTTACTGCGAAGATAGGTATGGCTGATCCTGAAGATGGTCCTGTTCCTATAGATATCGATGAAAGCCTGTCATCACCTGCTTCCTCTATTTCCGGAAATAGCAGCTATGGGAAAGGAAGACAGATCTCTGATATGTTCCCGGGTATCGCCGAGGCTTTTATGCGGACATTGAATTCACGAAATATTTTGTTGGTTTTTGCAGTAATTTTTATTTTATCTCTGATCTATCTATCTATACGACTTATATCAGGTACTGATATAGAGGTCGGTTTTGAGATCGACTTTTATACTTCATTGGCTTTTACAATACTGTTCACTTCTTTAGTTGCTTACCTGTTAATTAAACTTCCAATATTTAATAACAAATGAGGTAGTTGAATTCACATGAAATATATCATCGTAACCGGAGGAGTTATGAGTGGTCTTGGAAAAGGGATCACAACAGCTTCTGTCGGCAGGAATCTTAAAAACAAAGGCTACAACGTTACAGCCATAAAGATCGACCCCTACATCAATATTGATGCAGGAACAATGAGCCCTTATCAGCATGGTGAGGTCTATGTCCTTAAGGACGGCGGAGAGGTGGATCTTGATCTTGGAAACTATGAGCGTTTCCTTGATACTGAACTTACCAGGGATCATAATCTAACCACTGGTAAGGTCTACCAGTCTGTAATTAATAAAGAACGTAGGGGAGAATACCTTGGCAAGACTGTACAGATCATTCCTCATGTTACTAATGAGATAAAAGAAAGAATACGAAGGGTGGCAGCAAAAAGCGGTGCTGATGTTTGTCTCATAGAGGTTGGTGGTACTGTTGGTGACATCGAAAGTATGCCATTCCTTGAAGCAGTGAGGCAGATGTACAGGGAAGAGTCCTCTGAGAACATTGCATTTCTTCATGTAACACTTGTGCCTATGGATTCACAGGGTGACCAGAAAACAAAACCAACACAACATTCTGTGAAAGAACTAAGGGA
>JBNJIC010000132.1:0-5484 GCA_051749005.1 Halobacteriota archaeon
GTCAATGGTGATATTGAACCGGACAGATGGGTACTTGACAGGAAGACAGTATCGATCCTGGGTCATGAAGCCCCTTCAGGCAGAGAAAGGACCGTCCGGACAGGAGAGACTGGGACAGCTTTCGAAGATTCTCCTGGTGATTTCAGGAACAAGTCTCCACTGGGCGATGACGATGTCAAAAGGGTATATGAAATGGCTATAGCTTCTGAGGAACATTTCAGCCATCCTCAGGATATGGAATGGACCATCCGCGGAGGGGAGCTGTTTCTTCTCCAGTCAAGACCTATTACTACTCTTAAGGACAAGGAAAAGAGCTGGTATCTTTCTCTGAAAAGGACCTTTGACAACCTTAAAAGGTTGCGTGCCAGAATAGAGGATGTGCTTATCCCCCGGATGATCTCTGATTCGAGATCAATGTCAGTTGATGATCCGGGGTTGCTGAATGACGCTGATCTTGCAGAACTTATAACTTCCAGAAGGAAAATGTTCCTGAAGTGGGATGCAATATATATCAAAGATTTTATCCCTTTTGCTCATGGTATGAGACTTTTTGGGGATGTTTACAATGAAAAGATAAGGCCTTCTGATCCGTATGAGTTCATGGACCTGTTGACAAACACCGATCTTCTGAGCATCCGAAGGAACAGCCAGCTAAACATGCTTGCTAAAATGGTCCGAAAGGACGAGTCGCTCAGGAAAGAGCTCGAATCCGGCAGGGTTGAGGGGGAATTTTCACTGTCCTTTGAGAAGTTCATGGAAGATTTTGGCCATTCCTCTTATGTAAAAGACAGAGATCAAATGCTGGCAATGATACTGGAATTATCCTCCAATCCGAAAAGTGAACGAGGAACTGCAAAAGACCCTCAGTTTCTTAAAGAGAGATTCTTCTCAGGATTTGATCCGAAAGAGAGGTCATACGCTTCTGAATTGCTTGAAATTGGTCGTGCCAGTTACAAGCTTCGCGATGATGACAATATACATCTGGGAAGAATTGAAGGATACTATCTTGATTCGCTCAAAGAGGGAAAACGGAGACTCTCAAAAAGAGGGTTCAGTTCGGATATCAGTGATGATGATGTTATAGAGGCTTTAAAGAATAATAATTATGTCCCGAAAAGAGAGACCACTTCAAAAGAACAGGTCCGTCCTTCATCTTCAGAGATCAGGCAGATACAGGGGCAACCTGCCAGCAAGGGCATCGTTAGCGGTGCTGCCCGTGTGATCAAAGATAAAGATGACCTTTTCAGTGTTAAGTCCGGTGAAGTTCTGGTATGTGATGCCATTGATCCGAACATGACCTTCGTGATACCACTTATTTCCGGCATTGTTGAACGCAGGGGTGGTATGCTAATACACGGTGCTATTATAGCACGTGAGTATGGTATTCCATGTGTAACAGGTATTCCTGATGCTACTGATATAATAGATACGGGTGATGAAGTTACAGTTGATGGCTATCTGGGTATACTGTTAATAGACCGGAAGTGAGGCGTTTCCAGCAACTTTTCAATACTTATGTATATTGTTCAGACACGGATATTTTTCCAATGAACTATTAAATAATTTTTTTATTTTCTTACTAATATTTATACAATCATTTTTAAAAAATAAACAGATAAAAAAAACCAATAACCTATATATAGTATGGAACACAAATTCTACATATCTAATATCTTTAGTAATAAAGGGGGTTTAAGATGAAAATAATAAACGTGCTATTAGCTTTGCTTATCGCAATTGCTGTTACAACTTCTGGTTGTACTACCAGTGAACCTGAAGTGGAAGAGATGGATATTGTGGACACAGCCATGAACGCTGGTTCATTCAACACTCTTGTTCAGGCTGTTCAGGCTGCCGGACTTGAGGATACACTGAGGAGTGAAGGTCCTTTTACAGTGTTCGCACCAACTGATGAGGCATTTGCAGCCTTACCAGAGGGAACCCTTGCTGCATTACTTGCAGATGATGAGGCCCTTGCAGCTGTTTTGACATATCATGTAGTTGCAGGTGAGGTAATGGCAGCAGATGTTGCAGGTCTGGAATCCGCAGAAACAGTTCAGGGCGAATCAGTTACTTTTGATACCACTGATGGTGTAATGGTCAATGATGCAAATGTTGTTCAGGCAGATATTGAGGCCAGCAATGGTGTTATTCATGTTATCGACAAGGTACTCCTTCCACCTTCAATGATGGAAGAAGAGGCAGAGGAAGAGATGGACATTGTTGATACTGCAATAGAAGCAGGATCATTTACAACACTTGTTCAGGCTGTACAGGCTGCAGGCCTTGAGGATACACTGAGAAGCGAAGGTCCTTTCACTGTGTTCGCACCAACTGACGATGCATTTGCAGCACTTCCGGAGGGAACTCTTGATTCATTACTTGCAGATCAGGAAGCTCTTGCAGATGTACTGACCTACCACGTAGTTGCAGGTGAATACATGGCAGAAGATGTCGTAACAATGGATTCAGCTGAAACTGTACAGGGTAGTGAAGTAACGATTACTGTCACAGACGATGGTGTAATGGTCAATGATGCAAACGTTGTCATTACTGACATTGAAACAAGTAACGGAGTCATACACGTTATTGACGCAGTGCTTGTCCCATGAGGTCCATAAGGATCTCATTTTTTATTATAAATTTTACCTGAAAGCTTGTAAGATCAATATATTGTAACGATATATAATATTGCTAAACATTTAAACAAAATAAAACAGGGGATACAAAATGCTATATATGGAAGTTAGTTCCTGGGAACCAGAGAACCGTGATAAGATACTTGAACACTTCAAAGAGCTCAAAGTTCCTGCAGGCATTAAGATCGTTAACCAATGGGTCGATCTCACAGGTAGCAGATACTTTATCCTTTACGAATGTGACGATGCTGAAGCTTTTGCGGCATTTAACCTTCCATGGTCCGATGTCTGCTACATCGACTGTGTTCCTGTAATGAAATCTACAGAGTTTATGTCACTGATGAGCAGGAAGTCCTGAATATCGGAGATCTTACTAGCAGGGATTAAACTCCCTTACTAGTAAGAAATGTCTGTGAAAAATAAAATAACTTAAATGATCAAAATTTGGAGAAATAATATGTTATATATGGAAATTAGTTCATGGGAACCACAGAACAGAGACAAGATACTTGAACACTTCAAAGAGCTCAAAGTTCCTGCAGGCATTAAGATCGTTAACCAATGGGTCGATCTCACAGGTAGCAGATTCTTCATCCTGTACGAATGTGATGATGCTGAAGCTTGTGCAGCATTTAACCTTCCATGGTCCGATGTCTGCTACATCGACTGTGTTCCTGTTATGGAATCTACACAGTTCATGTCACTGATGAGCAAAAGGTAAACCTATTTAATTCTGGAGTACAGAAAAGACGCTAAGTTTAATATAAAAATCCTCTGAGTTTTCAGAGGATTATCTTTATTTCTTTTTTATCCTGTCCTAAGAAAAGGTCTACAGTGCCGTTTGGGAATGGTTTTGTCGGATATTCGTACACAAAGTCACCATTTTTATCTGATGCAATTGACTGGGATGCTTTTATTTTTAATAATACATCTTCAGCATTTTCATCTGCATCACCATTTATGATGATGTCATAGTTTCCTGTAGGCACATTTTTATCAATATATCTTGCAATTCCGTTATCAGCTTCCCTGTACTGCTTGAAAGGGATAATCATTCGGACTGTGAATGTCATATTTTTCACATTATGTGCTTCTACATGGAACTCGTTAGGTATCGAATTTATTGCTACATCCTCAAAACGATGCTCGTACTTTTGATCTTTCACAATTATAGGAATCTCGAAATTGACATCCATTTTGATGTTTCTTTCAGGTTTTGTTTTTCCTGATATTATCAGGTTCTCTCCTTTCTTTAATTGAAGAGCAGATACCTCCCATTCGATCTCATCGTCCCCAGAAACTGAAGTAACAGGTCTGTAGAATAATGAATTTACGTCCTTGATCAATTTTAGAAAAAAGTTATAATTTTCTTTTATCGTAATAATTCCCCCTAAGATTAACTGTTTCTCCTTACAATTTCAGGAGAATATAATTACAAGTGGTCTGCTGGCAGATAGATCTGCAGCAGATTGCCTTTTTATTTTCATCCTTATTTTGTTCATTTCACCCTATATAGCCGAAGGATATAAGGTATACAGCTATTCCAAATACCAGTGTCAGTATCCAAAGACTGACTGCTATATCCATGTGAACCTTCTTTTTGAATCTCCATCTGTTGGTCACGAAAAGTATTATGAAGATTAGAAGAACTGACCCCAGAAGCCTGTGCAGTATAAGGACGATCCCGTAAGCAGGCAGCTGGAATCCCAGGCTTATTGAATAGAACATGAACATGATGGTTGGTACTATCGTGTAAACTGCAAGGGAGGCTCCTCTTGCATGTTGATCCATACTCTGTGCTTTCATTTTGATCGAATACAAAAGCATTAGGAATGCCAGTACCTGTAAGAAGAGTGAAAGGTTAGACAATGTTGTCATTACAGACGGTTCCACAAAATTCCCCCATTTAATTATATAAATAGATTGTAGTGGATACTATTTAAATTTATTGAGATTTTTTTTGTTCAGATAAAAGAGTAATCGAATTTAACAAAGCATAAATACAATTAATTCTTTTCTTGCACTCTATTCCCGATTTTGGAAAGTAAATCGATCATCGATATTAAAATTCAGAAGGTGTGCCACAAGATGAGCCAGCAAAGTGAAAGCCTGTTCACAATTGCCCTCAGGACAACCCTTCCGGTATTCCTGGGATATATTCCTCTTGGAATGGCTTTTGGTTTCCTCCTGGAAGGAGCCGGTTACCACTGGATCTATGCACCCCTGATGAGCATCTTCATCTATGCCGGAGCAGGTCAGTTCATCGCAGTAGCACTTCTGGCGGCCGGAGCAGGGCTCACAGAGTTTGCCATTACCACTCTCCTGATCAACTTAAGGCATTCCTTCTACGGCCTGTCCCTGCTGGAAAAGTTTTCAGGTGTCGGAAAGATCAAAGCTTATCTGATCTTTGCACTTACCGATGAGACCTACGCACTTTTGACTACTACTCATGCTCCTGATGAGGGATCGAAGGGTAAGTTCTACTTTTACATATCATTACTCGATCACTCCTACTGGATACTGGGCTCGTTCCTGGGAGCTGTTCTCGGTTCAGTACTGGACCTCAGGCTGGAAGGAATGACATTTGTGCTCACTGCATTGTTCGTGGTACTGACAATTGAGCAATATCATGCTTCAAGGTCACGTTTCCCATTCATGGCAGCTATGGGTGCAGGTGTGATATCACTCCTGGTCTTCAGTCCGGACAACATGCTGTTGCTCTCGATCTTCATCGGAACCCTCATTCTGATAGCATATGAGAAGTTCGTGCGGGAAGACTCTGAAATGACTGTAGTTCCGGATCATGGTTTTGATAAGGAGGATGGCCAATGACAGAAGATCCTGT
>JBNJIC010000133.1:0-5397 GCA_051749005.1 Halobacteriota archaeon
CTACAGGCTTTTGAGGATATCAACAAGAGGACCTCGCGCCGAAAGATATGTCCATTGAAGCCTCTGCTCCGTGAAGCACGAAGGATGGTGTTCCCATGCTTCCCGGTATCAGGACGGGTTGTCCAACATCGCGGTATGCCTGTGGTATATCCTTGTGTCCGGGTGGGAATGCCCTTGTAGCGCCTTTCCTGTGGACGTAAACGTTCTTTTTCTTGCCGTCTACATTATGTTCTTCCAGCTTTGCCACATTGTGTGCTACATCATAGACAAGATCAAGTCCGAGATCATCCATGTCTGATCTGAATATATCTGAAATGACCTCTCTTGTCCAGTGGGTTATGATCTGCCTGTTGTTCCATGCATAGTTTGCAGCGCATATCATGGACCTGAAGTAGTTCTGCGCTTCATCGGACTGTGCAGGAGCACATGCGAGCTGCTTATCAGGGAGTGATATCTTATACTTCTTTGCAGCCTGTGATATCGTACGAAGATGGTCTGTACAGATCTGATGTCCTGTGCCTCTTGAACCGCAGTGTATCATGAAGGTGACCTGTCCTTCTTCCAGGCCGAACCTGTCAGCAACTTCCCGGTCGTAGATCTGGTCGATGTACTGAACTTCAAGGAAATGGTTACCACTGCCAAGTGTGCCTGCCTGTGGTTTTCCTCTCTTGCGGGCCTTGGCACTTATGTGGCTGATATCTCCGCCTTGTATACATCCTCCACCTTCGCAATGTTCGAGGTCAGATTCCACACCGTAGCCGTTCTCGACTGCCCAGCGGGAACCATGAAGGAAAATGTCGTCCAGCTGACTATCAGATGCCCTAAGACGGCTCTTGGATCCCACTCCTGCAGGAACGGCCTGAAATAGTCTCTCTGTCAGTTCTTTCATTACCGGCCTGACATCTTCTGCAGTTAGGTTGGAGCGCATGAGGCGCACTCCGCAGTTTATGTCAAATCCAACTCCTCCGGGGCTGATCACTCCTTCTTCTTCATCGAAGGCTGCAACGCCGCCTATGGGAAATCCGTATCCAAGATGTGCATCAGGCATTGCCATGGAATATTTCTGTATTCCCGGAAGCATTGCCACGTTCGCAACCTGGTCGAGTGCCTCCGGCTCAAGGTTGTGAATCAGTTTGTCAGAGAGGAATATCCTTCCGGGTACGTTCATTCCCGGTTTTGTTCCGATGGGTATCTCCCATATATTATCTTCTATCTTTTTGAGCGATTCCTGTATTCCGCCTTTTCCTTCTTCTTCCATACCTTTCCCTCCCACTCTAATGTTGGACTATTACTGTAATTATATGATCATGTATCTACTGTTACCTGGACCATGAACCCTTCAGTTGTTTCTTCTACTTTCAGTTCATTGTATGTAACAGCTTTGACCTCTGTATCTATCTCGTGTTTTTCAAGGTCTATCTCTTCGCCGCTTGCACTTGCTGATAATTTGTATTCGCCATTCTCTTGTGTTATACTTGTGACCTCGAACTTTCCAAATGCCATGAAGTCCACTTCGAAGAGGAACAGGAGTTCTGAGAGCCAGTCTACCAGAAGGTCGTCTATTTCAGGCGATATAAGTTCTATATCTTCTGTATGTATGCAGTCGACCTTCGAGGTGTTGATCATAACGTTGAACATAGCAACTGCTGCGTTCTCAAAAGCCTCTTCAACTGTTTTTCCATAGGCCCTGAATTTTGCATCTGCAGTATGCTCAAGATACTCATATTTAAGGTTCGGATTCTGCATATTTTTAAAATAGTCTTTGCTGTACTTTAAACTATTCCAGAAATAATCGCCATCAGAAGACCAGAACGGTCAGAGGCGCTTCCATATGCTGCCCATTCTCTGTATAGTGGTGATGTGGCTTCCGATAGCTATGGCGATAATACACCACCCTATCATAGTGTATCCAAAGATCGGTTCACTATAGATGAAATAGGCAATGGAGGCAAGCAGTATCAGCACAAGCCTGTCAGCCCTGCCCATGATCCCCCCGTAAAATCTTCCTATTCCAAGAGCCTGTGCCTGCGTTCCAAGATAGCTGACCAGCAGTACAAGTACGATTGTTATGGTACCTATCTGCCACTGCACATGCCCGCCGAAGAACATTCCGCAGATTATGAAGACGTCGGAATAACGGTCGATGACGTGGTCCAGAAAGTCGCCTTTTCTGCTTTCGGTACGCATGTACCTTGCAACCGCGCCGTCCAGGGCATCAAATGAAGAATTGAGAGCTACAAAAAGTACGGCTGCAAGTGCAAAGAAAGGGCGTTCTACTGAGAAGTAGAAAAAGATTCCTGCCAGTACTGCGAACCCTAAGGATGCCATTGAAAGTGAATTTGGTGATATCCTCCTTCTTGCGATCGCTATGGCTACAGGGTCCAGTATCCTCGTAGCAGCAGGTCTTAATGCATCGATGGTCATGGACTTCTCTCTATCTTGCTCTTTCCTATTAGATGTTATGGTGTCCCCGGCATTCCTTCTTTGCAAGATCTACGAGATATTTGATCCTGCATGAATGCTCTATCTGTGTTGTGATTATATATGCATCGGAAAGTGTCCTGCCGATGGCAAAGGTCCCGTGGCTGTAAGCAATGGCCCCTTTGTGATCCTACAGTGCAGATACCGCACCTTCCGCCAGTTCAGAGGTTCCCATCATTCCCCTGAAAACAGGGATCTCATGAAGGAAGTGAATGCCTTCACTGTCAAGTGGAATGATGCTTTCCGGCTCCCCTATGAGCGTCTGGACAACTGAATACGGACAATGGGCATGCATTATGGCAAGTGCAGGAGTTTTCCTGTAAATGGCGCGGTGTACGACGGTCTCAGTGGATGCCACTCTGTCAAGTTCCGATGTTCTCCCAATGGGCACTTCCACGACACCATCCTCTGTGATCTCATCAAGTGGCACGCCACTTTTTGTTATTATCATACTGTCTGCGATACGCACGCTGATATTCCCGAAATTGGACTCTACAAGTCCATGATCTACCAGCTTTTTCCCGAATTTGGCCATTTCTTTCCACATGATATATCTACCATGCTAAAATCAACCATAACATTTATTTGTTATTATGCATTGTATGGGTACGTTTCAATAGTGCCTCGATGGCTCAGCCTGGCAGAGCGAGTGATTTGTAATCACTAGGTCGCGTGTTCAAATCACGCTCGAGGCTTATTTTCTTTTTTCTCATTCTCAAGATTTAACCGGTTTTAGATGTTACTTCTCTTGTTCAACAAACTCTATTTTGTTCAAATTAATCTTTTTGATCAGGTTGTTCAATGTTTTTATTGATTAAAATTCAATGTTTTACTTTGGTGGACGAAAACCTTTCCACTTTTTTAAGGCATGAAGTTTGTAAATATCTGATGGTATAACTCAGTTGAACATTTGTACAAATTCAGGGCGATCGATATTATATAGATACCTCTGAATTTAATCAACACACATGAAGAATTCAAAGTTGATAATCTCATTTCAGGAATAATTTGTATGCAATAAACTTTTAAAGTCATATACCATCATTTTATTGCATAGATGAAGTTCATAAAAAGGCTTTTTGGAAAAAAACAGGAAAAAAAAGAATATCATCCTGATGTTTTTAATTTAGTAGATCTTTCGAGTAATGTCAAGGTTGAAATTAAAGGGCAGGAAGAAATACTCAGACCTGTTGTCAAAGACAAATTCGAAGAGATAAGACAATCCCTTGGTGAGCTGGATAAGTTAGAGGAAGATCTTCTTAAAGCAGATCCAATCGAGGGGGTAGGCAAAAGGGGGGAAAAACTTGGTGATTCGAACAGGTACAATATTGTTAACAATCTGAAGATCATCCATGATAATTTGAAAATTCCTGATAACAGTTCCTCTCTCGTGGCTGCTGAGTTTTATATGGATGCAAAATCCACACTTAAGGTTGCCCTGGACAATACCCGCAGAAGCCTGATGTACATAAAAGCACTCTATCCGCAGGAGCACCAGAAAATAAACCAGGGACTTGCAGACCTGGAGGATTCAATTGAAGAACTATATTCCTCTGTTGTGGAAGGAAATGAAAGGATAGAGAATTTAACGAAGATTGCAGAAAATGTATCTAATATCGAAAATATCCAGAATGGGATTAATAAAAGCAAAATCAAGTTACTCGAACTGCATGAAAAATATGAATCTGCAAAGGAAGACCTGGCCGAGTATGATTCGAAGTTGGCGGAATTAGATAATAGCAGGGATTTCGGGATCGCAAAGGACCTTGAAAACAAGATCATAGACCTGGATTCAAAAATATCTGACATCAGATTTGAAGCACGGGCATTGTTTACCCCTCTATCAAAAGCCATTTCCAGAATGGAAAAACAGGATATAAATGGAATATGCACCCTTTCTCTGGAGAACAGGGATGTTCTTAATGCCATTAGAGAAGATCCGGCCTATGCTATCGAATTGGAGCTTGATCCATTTCTTTCAGAACTTGCCGTGAGGGTGGAGAGTGGAGAACTCGGGCTGAAGGATCAGATGTGTGATAAAGTTCTAAAACAGATACAGATACTGAATGACAAAATGAACACATCATCCCTCGTTGAAAAGAAAAAAGCGTATTTTTCTGAAAAGGAAAAACTGACCCGGGAATTGAATTCTCTCAGCATTTATCGGGACCGGGAAGAAATTGAAAAAGAGATAGGATCTCACCAGGTCCTTGTTAGTTCTGTAAATAGTGATATTAGCTCGGAGAAAATACATCTGAATAACCTCAAAGAAGAACTGGAAACAATAAAGTCGGTGCTTCTTTTAGATGTAAAGCATGTTTTTGGTGATAATACAGATATCAAATACTAAAAGTACCTGGAAATCTGGCTCTATAGAATACATGCCTGGTCATGAACGATCGACTGAAAGTAACAAATACATCCAACAATACTCAGCACTTAATTAATTATTTATACGTAAGTTTCTGCCTGAATGCCGAAGATCTCTACAGGTCCAAAAAGTACTATAAATCTAAAGTTATGTGAATACAGGTTGAATATACGAAATCGGTTTACATAAACACTACTTCAAGCTATCTCCTAACAGATAATAAATAACAAGCATATTTTAAAAGTGCTTGAATTTGAAATTACTGGAAAAATAAAATGATTCCTGTCGATGTTCTTACTATTATTTTAGGACTTGCGTCTGCATTATCATGGGGTGCAGGGGATTTTGTAGGTGGATGCGCTACCAGACGAACAAGTGCTTATTCTGTGGTCTTGGTCACTCAGATCATTGGTATTATCACATTTCCGGTTCTTGCATTTGTATTTTCGGAGAGCATACCTCCAATAAACAATCTTATTTGGGGTGCATTTGCGGGTTTTTTTGGAGCTGCAGGGTTGATAGCACTATATATTGGTTTGTCCAAA
>JBNJIC010000134.1:0-5387 GCA_051749005.1 Halobacteriota archaeon
ATTGAACGAAATGGTTTCCAATCGATGAGAGATTCGATTTCAGAGAGCTTGTCTCCAAGATTAGCAACACGCTTGTACTCTTCTTTAAATGCAAAGTTGACCAAAGACATAAAATGAAATTATTGCAACTATTTTTAAATTTTAATTATATTGAAGAGGTTTACCAAAATTCTTTTTATTTTGTAATTAGGCAGTTAAACTCAGTTTACTCACATGATGTTAAAGAGAAACAATGTAATTAATCATAATTTTTATTTTGATCCGGCTAAATCAAGCTTACAAATATCGATTTCTCTTCAAATTACAGGTCAATAAGAGAAATGTACTTATGCAAATGGCAATAATTATACAGTTAAAACTGTACAGTTATAAACATATAATAGTACATTACAGCATAATTAAGGGGGATAATGACGTCGTCACTGACAGACCATGTTTGGCTTTCTGAAAAAAGAACAAATCTGCTTTTGTTGCTTATGGAAGGAACAAGGGACATCGAGCAAATAAAAATGTCCCTTAATGTGACATCAAGAGGAATGATGCCACAAATAAAGAAACTCAGGGAGAAAAACCTGATCATCGAAGAGGATGAACACTATAGATTATCGAATATCGGAGAACTTATAGTAAAGAATATGATTCCCCTTATCAATACAGTAAACATGATAAACGATAACATGGACTACTGGGAACTGCATGACATAGACATCCTGCCACCACATCTTTTCAAGAGACTCCATGAGCTCGGCAATTATCTGCTTCTTGAACCGGACCTCAATCATACTTTTGAGATCCCGAAAGAATTTACAGAAAACCTCCTTAAGTCAAAGGATATAAAGTCCATTATATCATTTTATCGTCCTGAATATCCTAAATTCTACACAGAACTTGCAGAAAAGGCAAATCACCTCACACTTATACTTTCAAAAGCCGCATTTAAAAGAATGAAAAGCAACCGCAGGAAAGAGCTCGATTTCCTGCTATCCGCAGAGAATACACAGGTATTACTATATGGAGGAGAAACAAGACCTCCGGCAATCGATGTCTCTGAATGGTTCGCATATATCAGTTTCTTTAATGAAAATGGAAGCTATGATCACACTGATATAATGAGCTTTGATGAAAGTGCCCTGAAATGGTGCTCCGAACTTTTCGACCACTATTATAAGCAATCTGTAGAAATAAAAGATATTTGCAAGATTGGAGGGAAGCAATGAGCTTAGAACTTATCGAGACCCTGTTCCTCTCTGAAAAAAGAGAAAAACTGCTGCTCCTGCTTATTGATGGTCCTGCAGACATAAAGAAGATAAATTCAACACTGAAAGTGACTTCATCTTCCATACTTCCACAGATAAAGAAGCTCAGGGAAGCAGGACTTGTCCACAAGAATGATACCGGAACCTATGAACTGACAACCATAGGGAAGCTCATCGTCGAGAACATGAAACCACTTTCTTGTATGCTGAAGGTCTTTGATAAATCCGATAGCTACTGGAATGAACGCGAACTAAATAATATTCCTGAAGAGCTTCGCAACAAAGTAGGCGATCTGGGAGATATAGAATTCATCGTACCTGATCTGGACCATATGTACGATCTGCCGGAACAAATGGTAAATAATATAAGAGACTCACAAAAAATTAGTTCATTGCAATCATTTTTCCATCCGGATTATCCGGGTTTATATGAGGATCTGGCCAACAAGGAAGTTCTCATGGAACTGATAGTAACGGAGTCTGTTTTCGAAAGGCTGGAAAATGAATATGAAGAAGAAATGAGGAGCATCCTGGAAGCTGAGAATACGACATTTATTGTATGCAATGATGAACTGAAACCCCCTACCTTTAATTTCACTGAAAATTTTGCATACATATCATTTTTTAACGTACAGGGAAGATATGACCATAAAGACATTATCACTCATGACCCCGGCGCCATTGAGTGGTGTAAGGAACTCTTTACATATTATGTTGGAGTTTCCGAAACCATCAACAAATGAGACCCATTACAAAAATATCATGGTTCAAACATGGAATGGAAAGATCTGTCATTGAAATTTAAACTCGTACTGTATATAGTAGTGGGGATTTCATTCATACTTTCAGCTTCATCAATAATCATCATTTCTACTGTCACAGAACAGGAAGAACAGCTTGCATATCACGACTCCATCCAGAACGCAAAAAGTTTTGCACACCAGTACAATGCAGACATGAAGGCCAATATGGCTATAGCAAGTTCGCTTGCAGCACTGATGGTGCAATATGATTCAGCAGACCGCGATGAAACAAATGAAATGCTAAAACAACTACTGCTCGAAAATCCACACCTAATTGGAGCATACGTAGGCTTCGAACCGAACGCCTTTGATGGAAGAGATGCAGAGTTCGTAGGAACCGAAGGTCATGATGATACCGGAAGGTTCGTACCATGGTGGAACACGATAAATGGCCCCATAAGTGTTGAGCCACTTGTCGATTATGAGACATCCGAATATTATCAGGGACCTAAGACTCTAAAACGCAATGTCGTTACTGAACCTTACCTTTATCAGGGAGCATTGATGGTTAGCTATGATGCGCCTATTATAAGAGGCGGAGAATTTGTGGGCATTGGTGGTGTTGATGTATCCCTCAACTACGTCGACGAAGCAGTTAGCAGTGTAAAGGCCTTTGAAACCGGTTACCTGTTCATGGTAAGTAAAGAGGGAATTCTTGTATCACATCCTGTTAACAAAGAATGGATAGGAACAGCGTCGCTTTATGATTTTGGAGTTCCTGATATAGATATTGCTGCCGAAGATATAAGAAATGGTATCGGAGGCCATATTAAAACTATAGATCCTGTAACCTCAAAAGATGTTATTATGTTCTATGAACCGATCGAGACCGGTAATTATGCTATTGTACTTGTAGTACCTACTGAGGAAATTTTCGCAGGGGTCAATTCAATAAGGTCTGATCTTGTTTCCATTTACCTGTTCTCCATAGTTTTCATGGGATTGATGGCCTTTTTCATCGCCTCTTCATTCACCACCAGGATCAACGAAATTGTGGCAGATTTCAAGAACATATCCGGAGCAGCTATCCGGGGTGATTTCGATGCAAGGGCAAATACTGACGTCGAGGTAGACCTTAATATGATACCGAAAGGATTGAACGAGATACTTGATGCCCTTACAAGTTATTCTAAAGAATTACAGAACTCATACGATCATATAAGTAAAATGGAAGCAGCTGTGAACAGCAGCATGGTCATTGTTTTCTGGTGGAAAAATGATGAAGATTATCCAGTGGAATTCGTTTCAGATAATATTACACAGTATGGATATTCACTTGAAGAATTCACATCAGGTAAAGTTCTCTATGGTAATATAATACATCCTGAAGACAGAAAAATAGTCTGGGATGAACTGCAGTCCTGTGCAGAGGAAGGAAAAACGAATTTCCATAAGGATTACAGGATCCTTACAAAGAACGGAGAGGTACGCTGGATACATGAGGATACATACATCCAGCGTAATGAAGAAGGGGATATAACATATTTCCAGGGTACAATCCTTGACATTACTGAACGCGTTGAGGCTGAGGAAAGCCTCAAAGCGATGGAAGATGTAAGGACAAAGGAGATCCATCACCGGATAAAGAACAACCTGCAGGTCGTTTCAGGAATGCTTTACCTGGAATCCCTGAAGTTCAGGTACCATGAAGTGATAGATTCATTCCGTGACAGTGAGAACCGTGTACGCTCCATTGCACTTATACATGAGAAACTGTACCAGTCAAAGGACCTTGTAAGCCTGGATTTTGCTGATTACATAAAGAACCTTACAGATCACCTTTTCCATTCATATAGTGTTGAACAGGAAGATGTTAAACTTGTATTGAATGTAGAGGGTGTTTTCCTTGGAATGGATTCAGCAGTACCTCTCGGAATTATCATCAATGAGCTGACCTCAAATGCGTTGCAACATGCTTTTGGAAATGGTGAAAAAGGAGAGATAAGAATTGAATTCCACAAGGATAACGATGTGTTCGAACTTATTATCAGTAACACAGGAAAGCCCTTCCCCGAACATATAGACTTTAAGAATACAGAATCGCTCGGATTACAGCTCGTAACTAACCTGACAGCACAGATAGATGGTGAGATCGAGCTGGATAGGACCAATGGAACTAAATTTAAATTGACTTTCAGTGAGAACAAATAAGGTGTTAATATGAAAGCTGCCAGGATACTCGTAGTTGAAGATGAAGCTATCGTAGCAATGGTGATCAAAAAGAGGCTTGTGAACCTTGGTTATATTGTTTCAGGTGTTGCTGCTACAGGCAAGGATGCAATTACAAAAGTAGAAGGGACATTTCCAGACCTTGTGCTTATGGACATAATGCTAAAAGGTGACATGGATGGAATAGAAGCATCTGAGTAGATAAGGAAGCGTTTCTCAATACCGGTAGTATATCTTACTGCTCATTCCGATGAAAGGACCCTTGAAAGGGCCAAGCATACAGAACCTTATGGATATATACTCAAGCCATTTACAGAAAGAGACCTGAGCACCAATATTGAGATTGCTATACACAAGCACCTGAGAGAAAAAGAAAAAGGGAACACTGAAAAAGAGAGCTGATATTTTAACGTTTTTGATTTCGTTTTTATTTTTAATTCTAAATTTTTCATCATAGGATGAACATCCATATTGAGAAATTTTTAACAAATTTGTCATGAAAGGATTGATTAAGACATTCCATACTGTTTTTAAAATAAATTATTTCCTTCCATGTAACATCGCCTCTTTGTCGATTTTAATACCGTTGTCTTTTTTGAAGCCTTAGTAAATTCAGATTAAAAAATACATTTGAAGGAGGATGTAGAAATTGTCTTCTTTTGCCCGATTGCATCACGGTCATCAGTTCATAAGCAAAGGTGAGATTTTGATGCAGTCCCTAAAAACGCCGTCGGCTAGGTTATATATTTTTGAACATGAATAGTAATTGATGCCTGAGATGATCCGGCATCGACTATCGGTAAAGAAAGTAACGTAAAAAGGTGAAACAATGGGAAATCAGGAACTTTTTGACAAACTTAAAGATGCAATCGTAAACCAGGACATTAACGGATGTCCAGCGCTGACACAGGAAGCTCTCGATGCAGGAATCACTGCATTTGATATTATCAACGAAGCACTTTCACCAGGAATGAAGGTCGTTGGTGACAAGTTTGAAGCAGCAGAGATCTACCTTCCACAGATCATGATGTCTGCAAAAGCAATGAAAGCTGCAATGGAGATCCTTGAGCCAATTCTCGCTGAAGAGAAGACAGGCGAAGGTGTCGGAACAGCTGTAACATTCGTACAGGAAGGAGATATCCACGATATCGGCCACCGC
>JBNJIC010000135.1:0-5314 GCA_051749005.1 Halobacteriota archaeon
ATACGCAGATTCAAGGGTCAAAGAGTGATAACCCGGCTCAAGGTCGCTCAGTTGTATCAGATTGTAGCCATCGCTTGTGACCTGATAGTAGCTGTTAATATAGACATCATAACCCTCAGGAACGGAATAGAGCATTATGGTTCCCTGCGGAAAATCCTTATAGAATATATAAAGACCATTGATGTTCACATAATCAGCATAAGAATCAGAGTAGATGTCCCCTATGTCGAACTCAAGGGTAATAAGGTTGTCATCGTAGTCGAAATAATCGCCCGGATAGTAGACAGAATTGAGAACTTCATGGCCATTCCACGAGAGAGACACCTCTGCATACCCATAATATGTATCAATATCAACTATAGTAAGAACATATCCGTTTTCCAGCCAGACCGAATCACCCTCCGGTAGTGCAACCTCATAATCAAGGGTAGAGGAGGCACTTCCTAAAGTGGAAAATGACATTACCAAAATGGACAAAATAACCAGAATTTTAACGTGTTTTTCTATCAAGACCAGACACCTGTGAAGACTATCATATTATGTTACTATTTTAAACCTGATCGTTATTAGTTCTTTACGGAGCGGGAATTCACATAAATGGAAACTCATTTCAATCCCTGTATATCAAATCCGGGATCTGAGATCAAATATGACTCAATATAAGTGCCCGGAAGAGATACTCTGCCCTTAAAACCTGATCATTCGAGTTTGGTCCCGCACTGTCCACAGAAATGTGCCCCTGCAGGTACCGTACTACCACAGCCATGGCACTTCTTAACACCAGGACTCCTGCGTGGCTGTGCAGCACCCATCATCTCTGCATCAAGTTCTTTTCTGCGATAGGAATCATCACGTTCGCGGTCTTCAACTTCCATCATGAACCGTACTTTATCCTCTTTTGCGATGCTCTCAGCTTCTTTCATCTTTGCAAGGGCTTCAAGCTGTTCAGGCGACATGTTCCGGAACTCCCTGCCCTGTGCAATGACCTTTGCAACATCAGAACCGCCTTTTTCCATAACATTGCCCAGATATTCCATGTCACGGGAATGTTTGCGGTCGTTCATATCCTCATCAAGTTCAAGGTCCGCTCTTCTGGCTCCTATATTTGCCTGTTTCCATTGGGAGAATGTACCAATCGCCTGCTTTGCTTCGACAGCATCCGCTTCGTTCTCGATCTGTGAAAGCCTTGCCCTGTGGAGAGCATCCTTTTCTTCCTCGGTCCTGTAATAGCCCGCTCGTACCGTATCCTCAGCAAAACCGGCTCTTGTGGCCGCAACCCCTACACGGCTCTCACGTTCAATGTCACCTTCTTTTTGAAGGACATTCATTTCCTTGAGTTCCTCACTGATCTGGAAACCACTGCGCCCCTTCCTCACAACAGCATAATCACCAAAGTCCCACTCACACGTGTATTTTACAAGCTCAAGTCCCCAGAACATCAGAGTGTCCTTAAGCTGCATTTCAAGCTCGTTCTCCATTCTCAGCTGAAGATCGCGGTTACCATAGAGGGACTCTATATCCTCTCCATGAACTTCGGGTTCAAGAACACGGGTTATGGTCTCACTCTCAAGGCGTTCATAGATATCAAAGATGGAAAGGTTTCTCTCACCATTCTTTTCCGCAACCGTATATGAAAATATCATACCGAAGAACTTTTTGGCATCATTGATCCTGAACCTGAGGATGCCCCCGCATCCGACTTCCTGGCCATCCCGTGTCCAGAGAGCCGGCACCCCCCACCTGAGTTCCTTAAATGAAGTATCGATAAGAGCTACATCCACATCCTTGCGTATGTTTCCCGGTTTTAGAAGACCACCTACCCTCATTTTACCGCTGTCGATGACGTTATCGACCTCACCGTTCCTGATCATGACAGCTTTCTCATTAGGTGACAGAGTTATCGACTTGCTAAAGAAGCCTTTTACATTTTTCTTAGGGATAACACGTGCAATATCATCAAGATCTTTCTTCCACTTGAATGCCATATTTTAAAACCTCCAACATCCGCTATGTAGTATAGAATAACATTGGACAAATATTATATATAATGTTTTCTATTGTATACATAGGCATACAATATTGCAGACACCTGCCTATTGACCTGCATTTAGAATAATACAGACGAGTGAAATCAGAGAAATAGAAAGAGGAGATGAAATGAGTCGCTCATATCCAGTAAGTGCGAGGATCTCAGAAGACAGCAAACAATATCTTCAACACCTGGTTGAGGAAGGAGTTGCAATAAACACATCCGAAGCATTGAAAATATGTATAAGGTATGCCAAACAAAAGAAAATGGAGGAGGAAATATAATGGGATTCACCAATCCATTCAAGAAGGTATCACCTGAAGAACTGAAAACAAAGCTGTCAATATCAGAACAGAGGTTGGCAGCCCGTGAGAAAGAACTCAGCAAAAAGAGACACACCGCACGTACAAAGGCCAAGGAAGCTCTTTCTGAAGGTAACGACAGGGAATTCAGGGTGGCATCCCGCCGTTATTCCATGATCGATGGTCAGGTCAATACCATCGGAAGCATGGTCGAGATGGCACAATCCATGACCGATGTAATAGAAATGCAGACCGGACTCAAAGAAGTTGTTGAGATAGGGGAAAACCTTGGAAAATGGCAGCAACAGCTTGGTTTTGACACATCAAAACTGGAAGGGGCCATTACTAATATCCGTACTTCCATGGAAAAAGTGAATACCGCCACCAATATGATGACATCTTCAATGGATGCAGCAATGACCGGTGGTTCAGAGCTCAGCGAACTCCAGGACTCACTCCGTTCAGAGCTTATGGCAGAGCTTAGCTCCGATACTTCATCCAGGGATGAACTATCAAAGAAGATCGAATCAGAGATGGCAGATACAGAGTGATCTGCAGAGATCTGACTGACCTGCATTTACTGAGGGGGTGTGGATCTGGGATCTGCAAGTTCACTGGCAGCACAGGCAAGAGGATATGCCAAGGCTGCCAAAACGCTGGAAGAAGATAATGAAAAGGAGAGAGCAAGGGAACTATACTTGAAGTCTGCAAAGCTCTACAACGAGGCTTCAAAGCTCTCAACTGATAAAACAGATAAAAATACACAACGTGACCTTGCAGAGCATCTTTTTGCAAAGGCACAGTCACTCAAAGGCTCCGGAGTCCAGTATTCCAAATCGGGAGGGGGGACCAGACAAGACACAGATGAGTCTTCCCTGTCTAAAGATGACCTGATAATGTCCGAAAAACCTGATATCGGATTTTCAGATATCGGCGGACTCGAGTCTGTGAAAGAAGATATAAGAAAAGCAATAATCTACCCCTTCACCCACAAGGAACTGTACCAGATGTATGGCCAGAAGGCAGGAGAAGGAATACTCCTTCACGGACCTCCGGGCTGTGGTAAAACGATGATGGCAAAGGCTGCTGCAAAAGAGTGTGGTGCGGATTTTATAAGTGTTAAGACCAGCAGTATAGTAAGTAAGTGGGTAGGTGCTTCCGAGAAGAACATAAAGAAGATCTTTGATACCGCAAGGGAATGCGAGAAGGCCATCATATTTTTTGATGAGATCGATTCCATCGCAGGCAGAAGAAGTGAATCTGAAGACTATGCCAAAAGGGTGGTCAATGAACTTCTTGCTCAGATGGACGGTGTGGATACTGCTGATGATAACCTGCTTGTCCTTTCTGCTACCAATGAACCCTGGGCAATAGACCCGGCACTTCGCAGACCAGGACGTTTCAGCAAACTTGTATTCGTACCGGAACCAGACCTTCCTGCAAGAATAGCTATTTTTAAGCTCAATCTCAAGAAAAGGCCGGCAGATGATGATATAGATATCGAAAAACTGGCAGAGATGACCGAATCGTATTCCGGGGCTGATATTTCAGCTATCTGCAAGGAAGCAGCTGACATACCTCTGGGGGAAGCACTGCGGGGCGGAGAGCCCCGGAAGATAAAGATGGATGATTTCCGAAAAGTACTGGAGCAAAGAAGACCATCGATCACCAGCTGGTATTCAGAAGCACAACGCGAAATAAAGAAGAGCGGTGAAGAAGAAGCATTTAGAGAGTTATTCCACTAAAGAAAGAGGCGATTTTGATATGGACCTGGAAGCCCACCCAACAAAATTACAGGAAGAGAACAGGAAGAAAGTGAATGAGAGTCTGAAGAATTCACATTCACGCATTGAAAAACTTATCCAGAAGACATATCAGAAAAAGGACTCGACTTCAACTTCGCAACTCCGTCTGCTCAGGACAAGGATTACAGGACTTGTATCGGAAACTGAAAAAAAAGGACTTGATTCCTTTGGAAGCCACAAAGGCAGTATTGATGATTTCTATGAGATTGAAACAAAATTCGTAGAAACCTCCGAAAACCTGCTTCATGAGATCGAGAAAAACATCATGACAGGTGAAAATACAGATGTGTTTTCTATCAGTGACCTTGTAGACAGGATGGAGATCCTGATCAGTCACAGAATCCAACTTAATGACAGGAACCTTAGCGAATACGAGAACAGGATCAAAAGCAAAAGGCAGACTGAAAAGGAAAACAGTTTAAGTGAGGAAAAAGCTGCCGCAGAAGAAGAAAGGCCAACCGAGATTAGAATTTCCGAAACTGAAATCCCGGGAGACAAAGTTATTGCTTCCAAAATTACCGGAACTGAGATAGAGGAAGTTTTGAGGGAAACAGCTGTTGAGAAGACAGACGAAATTCCGGCTGATAAAGCAGAATCTGTCAACAATCAAGAACTTGATACTGAAATCCTTTCAAAGCTTTACAATTACATAAATTACCTGGTACAAAAGTTTGAAAATGAACAACCTGAAATCTCTTTCAATGGAGACTACATCGCTGACAAACAGTGGAAAACAGAAATTTCGAAGAAAAGTGTCCGCGGTACCATAAAAGGAGGCAGGTTCAAACAACCATCCCTTATCATAGACAATTACTGGAAGGATATCGAGGATAAAAGAGAGATTCTCGAGATGATACAAGCAAAGGCAAATACCATTGGACAGGACCAGTACATGAGCATCTGCTTTATCAACAGTTCCTGGGATCAGGCTATAAAGGAATGGGCCAGGATATATTCGCATCAGCGACTTGGGTTTTTTATCTACGATGTAACGGAAGATGATCTTGTATATAATGAAAACGATGAGAACAACAGGAAATATGCATACTGGCACGCCAGAGGTGGGAGCCGGAACAGACTCAACGATGTCGTGGATAAGCTCATTAAAGATGAAGAGTACTTTGATCTGAACGAACTTGTGAAAAGCTCCGGCCTGAACCTGGAAGGTACAAAAAAGT
>JBNJIC010000136.1:0-5289 GCA_051749005.1 Halobacteriota archaeon
CAAATATACGGAGGATTACAGACAGGAATGTGCTGTATGCTGGATATCACCATGCGATTTTGAAGCACTTGGAAGCCCGGAAAAAGTAAAAGTAACAAGTAAGGACGAAAAACATTCCATCATAGTTTTCACAAAATGCACAGATGTTGTAATGGAAGGAAATGTATTCATGCCAAGGGCTATCTGGTCCAATGTGGTCATTGATCCTGACACATTCTCAACCGGTTCCCCACTTTACAAGGGTAACCCTGTAAACATTGAGGCAGGAGAAGGCGAGGTGCTAAGCGCAGAGGATGTTGTCCTTAAACTGTACATGGGAGGTAATTGATATGGTTTTTAAGAATATCATGTGTCCGGTTTGCGGAGCATCATGTGACGACATTCAGGTAGAGCTCGGGGACGGCGAGATCACCGTCAAGAACGCATGTAAGATGGGGAATGGTAAGTTCCAGGAGATCGTAAGCACACACCGTATCAAAGACCCACAGGTCAGGAAAGAAGGCAAGCTTCAGAAAGCTGCATGGGATGAGGCACTTACAAAAACCGCAGAGATGCTTGTAAATGCTGAGAGACCTCTCTTCTTCCTTGGGAGTGAGACCTCCTGTGAAGCACAGGAAGTAGGTCTTCACATTGCAGAATATCTTGGTGGTGTAGCAGATTCAAACGCAACCATCTGCCACGGCCCTACTGTAATGGGTATTCAGGAAAGCGGATGTCCCGGAGCAACAGCAGGTCAGACCAAGAACAGAAGTGACGTAACCATTTACTGGGGAAGTAACCCTCTGGCATCTATGCCAAGACACATGTCAAAATATGCTGTTTTCCCAAGAGGATACTGGTCCAAGAGGGGAAGGTTCGACCGTAAGGTCATCACAGTCGACCCAAGAATAACTGATACTGCAGTAGCATCCGATCTCCACGTCCAGCTCAACCCTAACACCGATTATGAACTTTTCAGCGCACTACTGACCATCATCAACGGTAAGAGGCCACACCCATCTGTCGAACAGGTAACGGGTGTGCCCATATCCGTAATGGACGAGATGGTCGAGACAATGGTGAATGCAAACTTCGGTAGCATCTCAGTCGGTCTTGGCCTTGGTTCATCCATCGGTAAGCACAGGAACGTTGAACTCGGACTTAACCTTGTCAAGGAGCTAAACAACAACCACGGGACAAAGTTCGTACTCGGTGCACTTAGAGGTCACTGTAACGTAGCAGGTTTCAACCAGATCGCATCATACCTCTACGGATACCCATTCGGTATCGACTTCTCAAGAGGCTATCCAAGGTATAACCCTGGAGAGACCACCTGTGTGGACCTTCTCAGGGAGAAAGACGTAGATGCTGCATTCGTAATGTGTGCTGACCTTGTCAACCACATACCTGCAGATGCTGCATCATACCTGGCAGAGATCCCAATGGCCTGCCTGGATATTGCACCATGTCCAACAGTCACTGCTTCAGATGTTGTTCTTCCTGGTGTCATTGACGCAATGGAGAATGATGGTACATTCTACAGGCTCGACAACGTGCCAATGTACTTCAAGCCATTCACAAGCTCTCCATTCGAGTTCACCCAGAGCAACGAAGACACACTCAAGCAGCTCTTTGCAAAGATCAAGGAAATTGCATAATCATGCCGTTGGATTGGCACGTAGAGAGGAAAACTGCCCGGAACAACTTCTGGCGGGATGAGGAGAGGGATGTATCCGCTCCTTATCTTCCTTACAAATGTGTCGAACTTACGGAAGATAGTGCTAACGAAATAGACGTGGACGTCATCGTTGAGAAAGAATTCCATCTTTGCCTCAATGATGTCCCCATTGCTTCTTTTTTTGCTACCCCGAGAGAGTACAGGGAACTCGCAACGGGATTCTTATTATGTGAAGGTTTTATCGATCATGCTATTGATCTCATCTCAGTTGATGTCGAAGATGACAAACTGATATGTCACGCGGATATCTGTCTGGACCGCATAAATAAGACCAGGCGGGACATCGACCCGGACGCAAGGTTCGACTTTTGCAGCTGTGCGATCGGTTCCAGACCATGCGGGAAAAGGACCGGAAGTGAAACTGATCTCAAATTCGACCGTAGGGTCTTCTTCAAGGCAGTGGAACACCTCAAAAAGGATGCAAAGACATGGAGACGTACCGGGGGTACACATTCGGTCATCGTCTGTGATAGCCAGGGCGAGATCCTTGCATTCTGTGAAGACGTAAGCAGGGCCTCAGCTGTTGATAAAGCAGTTGGCAAAGCAGCTCTTGGAGGTGTTGAAATGTCAAATTGTGCACTCGTCGCTACCGGCAGGCTGTCGGTCACAATGGTCTCCAAGGCCATCAATGCAGGAGTTTCCGTACTTGCAAGCAAGGCAGGTCCGATAAATGAAGGAATTGATCTTGCAAGGGCAACAGGTCTTACACTGGTGGGCTTTGTACGTCCTCCGAATATGTATGTCTATAATGGCATCGAGAGGATCGTCTGAAAGGATTGGTTATATCCTGTTATTGTAATTTAGTTTCATTTTTGCTTTTTCTTAGTTTCAAGGTTCACTATAATCAGCAACTATTATCATTTATTCCATGGAAAATCATTTAAATTTATATGGTGGGCTAACCATTTAATATTGGTTTGATATCATGAAATTAGGAAACAACATTTTGATTATTCTTCTAATTCTATCCGCACTTACATCAAATGCCTGTGCAGATGTATTATTTCCCGGTACACGCGGGATGGAAAGATGCGTTAAAATAGTGAATCTGGATGAATTCCCGGAAATTGTTTTGGTCGGACACATCACCGGCCCGGTCATCCAGTGTGAGAATCCTTACGTTATCAGTTCTGATGAGTGCCTGACTAAATTTTATAAGGCCAATGACCTGACGATCTATGCTATAGATAAAGATTATCTGGAGGCCAAAGGGCTTGAGAATATCGATCTGGAGACTGATCCGAATCTGTGCTATTATGAAGTTGAGTTAAATCCTGAATGGGATGTTGTGAATGAAGATGATCCGCTTATCGGGGAAGAGATCGAATATTCGATTGCCGGTTTTTTGGAGGACCGACTGGTTATCTATACTTCTAGAAAAGTTTCAAAACACAATGATGGAACTCCTGATCTGATCGAAACATTTGAGGAACCTGATATTCCGGGTATCAGGCTGGATATGAAAGAAAATACCTCTTATGGTGAAGAAAAGATCTCTTCTATGGATGATGATGTGCATGCAGATGAAAGGACGGTTCAGGATGGGGATAAAGTAAAAGATGAAGGTATTCTGGATTCCATTATTAGTTTTCTTAAAGGTCTGTTTAATGGTAAGTGAAATGAATGATCTATGAATATCAATTTCTAATTGCATTGCTTGTTACGGTGATTATAGAAGTAACACTGCTCTTTGCTACTGTTCGTTATTTCTTCAAAATAAACCGAACATCGATCAAGGATTCATTATTGATATTCACAGGAACTTTTTGTTCATTTTCAACACTTCCGTACCTCTGGTTTGTACTGCCAGTGTTCATCAGAACATATTCTCATCTGGTTGCCATCGGAGAGGTCTCAGTGGTTCTTGTGGAAGCTGTGATCTACTTCTTCGTATTGAAGGTCCGTATGGAAAAAGCACTCTCCTTATCCTTCATCTGTAATCTTGCTTCCTTTTTGGCAGGAATGTATTTATTCTTTCTTTTTTGAATTATTGCGGGGGCCTTTTCCTGAGATACAAAATTGCTGATAGACAGAAAATAAAGAAGGTGCTGATAGTTGAGAGCTTTGTTCGCTTTATTCAGATGGATATTTTCAAATTTCCGCATGAATCACCGTGTCAAGCTCTGATTCCATCCGGGGGTCCAGAGAATATCTTCTGTATCTTCCGTCCTTTTCCGCTAGCAGTAGTTCATTTGTGGTCATCTTTTTCAGATGGTATGAGACGGTGCTGTTGGTGATGCTCAGGGCTTCTGAGATCTCGTTATTTGTCATACCTGGCTTATCCCTTATCATCAGGAGGATACGTTTTTGATTTTCATCCTGTAAAAAGGGAGCTATGATCCGGGCTTGCTAGCTTTAGGTCGAATTGTTTTGAAAGAACCTTGGGGAGCTTCCATGATTGGATACTATGATCTTGTGTTCGCTATGCAGCTTTTTCAGATGGTACTTCACAGTACCGCGGTTTAGCTCAAGACCATGAGATATGTCAGCTACACTGCATCCCGGATTACTTACTATATGCTCAAAAACATCGTCCTGTTCTTATTTGCAAACAAAAGGCTGAAATGTGACAGTATTATGGGGGATATTTTGGCAAGACCGATTGCTCCCAGGAACACGGTAAATATGTGAATCATTTGCAATTTTAAAGGAAGTTCCCAGAAAGTTAAGGTTCCGTCTGCTCCTTCATAATGATAACCTGGCTCATAAAGCTCCTCACTGGCTGGCACTATGGTGTATTCACTTTCGGCTGTATTGTATTCGGATTCTACATATACGATCCCGCATGCCAGAAGTGGTACTAAAAACAACATCAAGACTGCTAGTATCCATTTATTGATTTAGTATGTATAAGACTTTTTAATGTATATACATTTCTCAAATTTGAGATATATATCTAAAAATAATCTCTTTGAGATCAATGTACATTTTTCAATTCGATAAAATGGACATAAATGTTTAATAATAAATTATTCTTAAATGGTGTAAAAAAAAGAAAGATGATTCTCTTATGAATTCTTCTAATAACAAGCAAAAGGACAATGTATATGCACTTGTCAATTCTGTAGTAGGTTCTAATCTATTATTGTCTTCGATTAACAAATGGTCGCATCAAATATTTTCTACCAGGAATATCTTTTTGTACCGCTTTTTAGCTGGACAGATTTTGGTATCGGTTTCGTACTCCTGGTAGCATCAATATTTTCGTAAGGAAATCTTTTGGAGAATTGTAAGATGATGGACAATTTAACTGATATACAAAAGAAATACATAATTTTCTTCTGCATTGGAATTTTCACATTCTATCTCAGTGGTTATGTTCTCAGAGGTTTCCATCCACCCCAGAACATCTATTTGATGTTTCTTATCTACTGGATATTATTTGGAACCGGGATACTGGTCAGCAGGGAAAGATCCCGTGTTTTTGTCGTGAATGCATTCGTAATATCGTTTGTGGCTTTACTTCTAATCTCGGCCGGTTTCTTCGCATGGAGTGCATACAGCCATATGCATTCAAAAACTATAGACGCTGATCGGCTGGCTTATATTCCTGAGGATTTTGTCGTTGTAAC
>JBNJIC010000137.1:0-5142 GCA_051749005.1 Halobacteriota archaeon
GTATCTAAGCAAATTAATTTAGGATGACTTTGTTTCATCTATTTATCAATCTATCTATCAATCTATCAATCAATCTCATTAAGGAATTTAAAATGACCCATCAATACACATTCAATTAATTCGTTTCAGATAATCAGCTTCATCAGAGTATATCCATTTGAAGTTAAAAAGGGAACCTTCTTCTAAGGACTGATACGTCAACACATATTTATGCTCTTATGCTGACTTTATAAATGGAGTATGGGGGTATAGAGACGACGCGATCAGCTTATGCACTAATTAAGGAAATAGAAAATGTATGGATAAAAATGCCAGATGGATGTAATCTTGCAGCAAAGATATGGTTACCCGAAGATGCGGAAAAAAATCCCATACCAGCTATACTGGAATATATTCCATACAGGAAACGGGATTTTAAAGCAGTACGTGATTCCCAGATACACAGGTATTTTGCACAGAACGGATATGCATGCCTTCGGGTGGACCTGAGAGGCAGTGGTGATTCTGAAGGTATCCTAAGTGACGAATATCTCCAACAGGAACTGGATGACGGTTTAGAGATATTAAAGTGGGCAGCAAAACAATCATGGTGTACAGGAAAAATCGGGATAATTGGAATTTCATGGGGAGGATTTAATGCTCTTCAGATAGCAGCAATGAACCCTCCTGAATTAAAAGCTATCATCACCGTCTGTTCGTCCGACGATCGATATACAGACGATGTTCACTATATGGGAGGATGCCTGCTGACAGATAACCTCTCCTGGGCTTCAACCATGTTCTCCTATAATTCCACTCCACCTGATCCGGCCATCGTCGGCGAAAGGTGGAAAAGTATGTGGCTGGAACGACTCGAAGGCAGTGGACTGTGGCTTAAGAAATGGCTTGAACACCAACACAGGGACGAATACTGGAAACACGCATCAGTAGCAGAGGATTACGGGGCAATTAAGTGTCCGGTCTTTGCGGTGAGCGGCTGGGCAGACGGCTATTCGAACACCGTATTCAGGCTTCTTGAAAATCTGGACGTACCAAAGAAGGCACTCATCGGTGGGTGGGGACACAAATATCCTCATTTAGGTGGACCCGGACCTGCAACTGATTTTTTAAATGAGGCATTGAGATGGTGGGACAGATGGCTCAAGGATATTGATACAGTAGAAAACAATGAACCAATGCTTCGTGCCTGGATGCAGGACAGTGTATCACCGATCATTGCCAAAAGACCAGGGAAGTGGGTAGCAGAAAATGCGTGGCCTTCCCCTAACATAGAAATGCGGGAATTCATCTTATCTCCCGGCAGGGTCCATCTCGGACCGGTGGATATTTCGGATATTGATGATGATGAAATGAGGATCCTGAGCCCCCTAAGTGTTGGTCTTTTTGCAGGTAAATGGTGTTCCTATTCCGAGTCAACAGACCTGCCGAACGATCAGAGTGAAGAAGATGGTGGAGCACTTGTATTCGATAGTCCGGAACTCGGAGAAGATATTGAGATACTCGGAGCTCCTGAGATCGAACTTGAGCTCAGCTCAGACAAACCGATCGCTATGGTTGCAATCCGGCTTAATGATGTATGCAGGGAAGGCACGTCTACCAGGGTGACATATGGGATCCTGAATCTTACACACAGAAATGAGCATGAATGTCCTCAGGAACTTGAGGTTAACCATAACTATAGGATCCGGGTACGCATGAATCATGTCGCACAGAAATTCCCTGCAGGCAACAAGATACGTATTGCTGTTTCGACATCCTACTGGCCCCTTGCATGGCCAAGTCCTGAACCCCCGAATCTGACCTTCAGGCCCGGGGGGAAGATGATCCTTCCTGTACGTCCGCATAGCGATCTGGACAAAGAAATTCCGGACATGGGGAAACCGGTCATGGCAGAGCCGGTACCAACAACAGTTCTTGCACCGGCACACAGGGAATGGACTGTCACACATAATCTCGCGACAAATGATGTAATTCAGAAGATCATCAACAATGATGCAAAGATACGCCTAGATGAGATCGATCTAGTGATGCAGAAAGATTCCACCGAGATCTATTCGTATTGCAATAATAACTACGACACCGTAAGAGGTGAGGTACTGACAAAACGCAGCCTTAAGAGGGGAAGCTGGCATGCTATCACCATTACAAGAACAGTCCTGACATCAACACGCACACACTTTTACATTCGTGCGACACTGGATGCATACGAGGGTGATGTCAGGATATTCAGTAAAAGTTGGGATGAAGCGATCCCTCGGGAAATGATGTGAGGACGAGTGTATGAAAAAGAACGTGTTTATAGTAGGTATGGATTCTTTTAATCTTGAAAAATTGAAGAAGCTCCCAGAAGCAACCGAATGCAATTTTCATGCAGCTCTCGATATCAACGAGATCAGGAACGTTTCTTGCTACGATATGGATACACTGATCGCCACTGCTGAACGCAGAATAAAAGAGACACCAGGCGGAATCCATGCCGTTGTCAGCTACTTTGATTTCCCCGCCACAGACCTTGTGCCCATCCTTGCCAGAAATCATGGGGTACCGGGACCAAGTCCTGAGAGTATCTTCAAATGCCAGCACAAATACTGGAGCAGACTTGAACAACAGCAGGTCATACCTGATAACATCCCGGAATTTTGTGTATTCGATCCTTTTGATAAGGACCCACTTACCTCTATCGAGATGGAACCACCATTCTGGGTCAAGCCATTCAGATCGTTCAGGTCATTTCTGGCATTCAGGATCAAGAGCATAGAACAGTTCCAGGAACACATCCAGGAAATACGTGAAAATATCAATTTTATCCATGAACCATTCCTTTATCTGCTTAGAAGATACAATATGCCACCATCGATCGTGAACATGAGGGAAAGCTGTCTTGTCGAGAAACCGCTCTCAGGACATCAGTGTACACTTGAAGGCTACGTCTTCAATGGTGACGTGGTGATCTACGGAATTGTTGATTCGATCAGGGACCGGCACTTTTCCTCTTTTTCAAGTTATCAATACCCTTCGTCCCTCCCGGATGGTGTGCAGGATAAGATGTCACAGGCATGCAGGAAGGTTATCAAGCATATAGGCCTGAACCAGTCAGTTTTCAATGTGGAATTTTTCTATGAACCCTCCTGCGACGAAGTATTTTTACTGGAAATAAACTCAAGGATCTCCCAATCCCACGCAGACCTTTTTGAAAAAGTACATGGCATCTCCCACCACCGGGTGATGCTGCAGATTGCTCTTGGCAGGAGACCGGATCAGCTGGAATGGCATGGATAGTTCAATTATGCCGCAAAATTTATGTACAGGACCTTTGAACCCGGAAAAGTGGTAAAGGCTCCTTCCAGAGAGGAGATAGACTCAGTTGCCAGGACAATGCCGGGAACTATCATAAATCCACATGTCAGGGAGGGAGATCAACTCTCAGAACTCCAGATGCAGGACAGTTACAGCTACGAACTTGCAGACATCTTCATCGGAGCAAACGAAAGGGATGATCTTGTTGAGAAATATCACCAGGTTCTTAACAAGATTTCATTTTCAATTGAAAAAGTGGACTGAAAGAATGAAAATGCCCATTGGAGGTACAGCATAATCAGGAACACTAACAGTGTGTATACTTCAGGTACTGAAATCAATTGTGAGAAGAAAGGCCGATATTTTCATCGAGATTAGACCAGAGAGTCCTGTTAGGGAACGTACAATTCCCCATGAGATACATTGAAAGCAAAATAAGACTCGTTATCAATACCTCCATTGTACATTTTTTCTGTTCATGCTTGTTACAATAGCGAGTACACTTGTATACTATCTACTGACAAAGGACGAGTTCATTCCTAAGGTCATTCTTTCGGTACTCTGGTTCATTTTCTCGAAGAACAGCAAAATTGAAGGACGAACGATTCTTGCTGTAGCATTCGTTTTTGAACACATACATGAACTATTGGGGGTACAATACGGACATTTCACATATCTCAATGGCATAATAGGAAAGCTTGGGATAATTAACTTCTGAACATTTTATATTTCTGAAAATTCAGGAAACTGATACAAAGCTTATTAAGGGTAAAGAGTACTATATATATTAAGCCTTTTTTCAAGGTTTTAGTAATTTGCAAATTTCTTTTTCGTTCTGTGAACACTAAACAAATGTTCATTGCTTTCATTATATTTGTTATGGGGCCAACATGTGCAATAAACCAAAATGTACTTTTTACGGTGAAGCTAATGATATCAATGCTTTGATCCACTGCGTTATAAGAGCATTGGATAAAGCGGATATGAAAAAAGAGAAAATTGAATACATAAGAAAGATCAATCGCGATGGAAATATGTTCGATTCCGCTATTAAGACTTCAAGTAAATATGTAGAATTTGTGGAAATTGAATAATTTTTCACAAATTATTTTTTAAACAGAATAAGGAATCGTTCTTTTACATCTTTTACAGAGATTTAGTGTAATATTAATATTGTTAATACTGTTCATTACGGGATACAAGAAAGTGTTCATCGATGAATTGCAGAGGGCAGCAAAAATATCATTGATATCACTGTATCCCAGTTATAACTAACGTTTTTTGATTCCTGCATGCAACATTTTCAATTTCTGATTAGTACAAACGTTCATGATACGAGGGAAAATTCGTCTGATAAACCCAACTGATTGGCAAGATACCTTTATATGTTATACCGTTACCCGATGTAGCAATCAAAAACCTGATAAGAAAGCCAATCAAACGAGTTTCAAAAATGGAATCGAACGATATCTCACTAAAGACAAAAATTCTTTTTTATGGCATTTTGGGTGCTTTTTTAGTACTATCCCTATCTGCAATAGTTACTATTTCTACGGTAACGAATCAGCAGGAGG
This sequence comes from Halobacteriota archaeon, assembly GCA_051749005.1. Classification (GTDB taxonomy): domain Archaea; phylum Halobacteriota; class Methanosarcinia; order Methanosarcinales; family Methanosarcinaceae; genus Methanococcoides. The sequence continues at coordinate 4,872 of JBNJIC010000137.1, forward strand.
AAATGGCATATCAGCAGTCCATAGAAATAACCAGGAACTATGCAAATTATTTCGATGGCAATACCAGGACAAACCAGGGCATTGTTAAAACGATCTCAACAACAATGAGCAATTATGACAACGCTGACAGGGATGAGGTTAACGATATACTAAAGGGTCTGCTCCTGGAGAACCCCCAGCTGGTCGGGGTCTATGTTGGCTATGAGCCCAATGCTTTTGACGGAAAAGATGCTGATTTCATAGGTGAGGAAGGCCATGATGGGCCCGGAAG
>JBNJIC010000138.1:0-5125 GCA_051749005.1 Halobacteriota archaeon
CCTCAAGGACGACCTTCTGGCCGGTCCTGAGATCGATTATAGGGATGTTCTTGTCTGCTGGCTGTACATTGGGATCAGATGATACAATATCACCGGAATGAACGATGACCTGTTCCTCTTCACCTGCTTCAGCGCTGAGAGTCAGAGAGACAGTGCATGCAGGACAACCATTACCACCACATGTACACTTGTTCTGAGGCACGAAGTCCTCCAGACTGGATGTGAGGGGGATAAGACCCAACCTCAATGCCAGCTGTTCGTCATACAGAACAGAAGTATTGTTATAGATATTCACGTCATCGATCGCTAGCGTAGGTACATCTGCGAGCATTGCCCTGCGGACACCATTTGCAAAAGCTGCGGTAGTGCCTGATAAAATGAACTTTGCTGATCTATCGGATAACTCAAGTATATCTATGTCCATTGGAAAACCTCTGTTCTTTGTGATTATACACGCCTTCCGCCTTTTGGACGAGTTCCATCATGTGGTACTGGTGTAACGTCTTCGATCCTTCCGATCCTGACGCCCGCCCTTGCGAATGCCCTGATTGCAGCCTGTGCTCCCGGGCCCGGACTCCTCTGCTTGTTTCCCCCAGGTGCTCTTACCTTGATGTGAACACCCTCGATACCCTTATCTTTAAGAGTATCTGCAAGTTGGCTGGCCATCTGCATAGCAGTATATGGAGAGCTTTCATCCCTTGCTGCCTTTACAACCATTCCACCAGAGGATTTTGCGATGGTCTCTGCACCAGTGAGATCTGTCACGGTGATGATCGTGTTGTTAAATGAACATTTGATGTGTGCAACACCCCAGATTCCGTTTGCCATATTTTACTCCTCCTTATTCCTCTACGAGTGATGATGCGATCTGTGCGGGTCTTTCCGGGTGAGCTTCCCTGGAAATTGGAGACTTACCGTAATAGTCGATCGTCATTTCCTGCTCTTTTGTGACCATCATACCAGGAACTGTTACCCTCTTTCCATCAATTGCGATGTGGCCGTGAGTAATGAACTGCCTTGCCTGACGTGCAGTGCGGGCAAATCCAAGCCTGTGGACCTGTGTCTGAAGTCTGCGCTCCAAAATTGCCTCTGTCTGGAGACCAAGAATATCATCAATGTTGGAATCAGATTTCAAAATTGAATACCTGATCAGCTTTGAAAGAATCTGGTCTGCTTCTGTCTTTGCATGGCCTATAAGTTCGGACTCTGCGGATTCTGCAAGAAGACGTCTTGCATCAGCCCTGTACCTTCTCAGGATACTGTGTGATTTCCAGAGTTCCTTCTTGTTACGGAGACCATATTTCTTAATGAGCTCAACCTCAGTAGCCATCCTGGCAGCCTGCCAGGGGTGCTTTGGTGTATCATAAGATTTTGTACTTTTACCAGGATATACCATATTGCATCACCTTCATTTCTTCTTCCTTACACCAATAGTGCTACCACGCCTTCCGGTGGACTTGGTCCTCTGTCCTCTGACCTTAAGGCCTCTCTCATGTCTGAGACCACGGTATGCACGTGATTTCTTGAGGTCATTAAGATCCTCTTTCAGGGTCATGATAATATCCTGACCAAGAAGGTGCTTGCTGTCACCGGAGATCGGGTCGCGCTGCCTGTTGAGCATCCATACAGGAAGGTTCTGCTCGAACTGTGCGATTGCAGAATCAAGTTTTGCGATGTCCTCATCAGGAAGGTAACCGATCACTGCATCCGGATCAACACCGGTACTGTCTACTATAACACGAGAGGTTCTTAATCCGATACCACGGATACCGGTCAATGCATACTTTACCCGCTGGCTTCCCTGCAGGTCAGTATTCATTATACGAACCAGATGTCTAATTTCTTCGTCTGCCATATAATATCCTCCTTAAGGGTGAATCAACACCCCGTAGCCTCGAAACTTAATAGTTCCGACACAGCCTTGTGGCTTTCTAAATTTTTATAAATTCAAAAGCGACTTCGCTGAATATGCGATTTCTGGTATATAATCTTATTTATTGCAATTCTTTGGTATGTTACCCTAAAATACCACAATATAAAATACCAGAATATACCATCAAACAACAATCTTGTATATATTAATGTCGAAACCTCATTCAAAGAAATCCATGTCAAATGCTAAGGCCTCAAACTCAAGGTGCCTGCCAAAAGAGCTGCTTCGATAGTAATCTCCAGATAAACCTAAACAGGCGCTGAACACATGACAAATCCATATATTGTTCAGAGCAGATAGAATCGATCCAGAATTATCGATATCACCGGCATGGATAAATATTAAATGGGATGATTTTATGACCAGAGGTTAAATATGATGGATACATTAATACCATTCCCGGGATTCGGGATCTCACATTTGTTCGCATCCATACTTTTCTACATATATTTTTCATACTCATTGCAGGTCATCGCTGCAAAGACACAAACGGAAAGTTGGTGGATGGCATGGATACCAATACTGAACCTTGTCCTGATGGTAAGGATATGCAGACTCTCACTCTTTGCAGTGGTACCTTTTTTCATACCTTTGCTTAACATAATATATGTTGCATACATCTGGGGAGAAATAGCATTTGCAACCAACAAGTCACGCTGGTTGGGACTATTGATATTAATTCCAGTAATCAATTTGATCCTGCCAGGATATCTGGCATTTTCCGACTAAAAGGAGGCAATCCATTCAATGGAAAAGAGCATAAAGGCAGTCCTTTTTGACATGGATAATACCCTTTTCGATTTTCTTGAAGCAAAACTTACCGCATGTAAAAGGATGATAGACCACCTGGGAGAAGGGGATCCGGAGGAAATGCTCGGATATTTCCTCAGAGGAACACCAGGATTTGAAGATCTCGAGAACATAAGGGACTATCTTCTGGACAATGCAATTTACTCCGATATAGATTACGAGATCTGCTGCAGGATCTATGAAACGATTAAACTGGAAGCTCTTATGCTTTACCCGGGAGTGAAGCAGACACTGGATTTACTTAAAAAAGAACATATTTATCTGGCACTTGTAACAGATGCTCACTCCAACAATGCCACGAAAAGACTTGAGAGGATGCAAATAAAAGAATATTTTGACATTATAGTTACTAATGACATGACAGGTGCCAAAAAACCTGATCATAGAGTATTCTATTTTGCACTTGATCTTCTGGACATCAGCCCGCAACAGGCCCTCTTTGTAGGTGACAGCCCGGGAAGAGATATAGAACCTGCAAAAAAAATAGGTATGATAACCGCGTACGCAGCTTATGGTGACAGGAGACACCACTCAGATAAAGTTGAAGCAGACATAATATTATCAGGAATTACAGAAGTCCTTGATCTTGTACTCGAAAATAAAAAGATCAGGGAGAATTTATAATTATTCTCCTTTCATAACCCAGCACAGTAATATATTCCATTTGTAACTGATTTCTTAAAGAAAGAAACACCACACAGAACCATCAAATGCCTTTTATCTTACCAACCTCTGCTTCATAAGCAGCAACTGCATTAGGAGCACCGTTCAATAACTTCCTGATCCTGTTATAGACACTTGGAACCTTGTCTGCCTCTAGAGTTTCAAGCATTTCAGCAAGTATTGAGACCAACGGAACATGATATTCTCCCTCCATCAGGTCGATATTTGCAAAGACATTGAGAAGATTCGTAGTGCTGTACTCATTGACAGATGCAAGTTTGAACAGGATGGACTGCAAAAGCTCTCTGCCTTCTTCAGTCTGTAAGGAGATCTTCCTGTTCCTTCCAAAACCGCCATACAGAGCCCGCTGGTCGTTAGCCTGCTCGATGCGGAATGAATCTGAAGCTTCAATATCCTTCACAATAGAAACCGCATCTGAACTGCTGTTTCCTGCAACTATTGAAAGGAAGGCTTCCCATGAGACAAGATTCTTCCGGGAATCTTCCATGAAATTCCACAGCAATTCCATCTTATCCTCAGCAGAACTGTTGATGTAACAGTCAAAGGCCACCAGCCTGTCACTTGCGCATGATGCCTCAAAGAACTGTTTCTTGCACAACTGATGCACGAACGGAGTATCAAGGGTAGCAATGGTACGCAGTACAGCGTTCTTCACCTGACGTGCCTTGATGACACGTGCATGTTCCTCGAGAGAGTCGTCCTGAGGTATTGAAACCTTCAGGTATTTGTGGTACAGGTTCAGCATGGAAACCGTGTTGTTCTTTGCAATAGCTTCAAGGATACGTTTTTTCACATCATATAGAAGCTGGTAACTGTGCGCCAGTCGTTGATCCTCCACCGACTCAAAGATAACAAGGAACTGGCCGCCAACCTCTTCCATCAACAGGTCATCATTGATCAGATCATTAAAAAGATCAATGAACATTTCAGAAACCTGTGCCACAGGATCAGCTATCAGACGCATCTTTTCCCTGTCAACAAGAGTATAATAAGCAATGAAACGGTTTATCATATCACTGTCCTTCCTTACCTGAAGAAGGAGCTCTTCATCAGAAACCTTGTGAATAAGCTTACCATAGAAAGAATATCCCCGGTTCAAAGACACGAAAGCAGGATCATCAACGTTCTCCACTATGATATTGGCATCCCCTGAATTGATCCATTCATTTATCTGCATAATATCATTTCCGTCTTCATCCACAAGGGCTCCAACAAAGGGAAATTCCCAGTGATTTCCGCCTTCAGGAACATCCTGATGAAGATCCATTGTAAATAATCTATCCTCAGGATCATATGAAGTATCAACGTGAACGATTGGGAACTTTGTCTGTGTCAGCCAGGTCCCGGACATTTCTGTAAAGTCCATGCCTGAAACCTCTTCCATGGTCTTCAGCCAGTCTGAACCAGATGCATTGGAGTGACTGAACTTCGTATGATAAGCATCAAGAGCACGGGCAAAGACTTCCTTACCCATCAGTATTTCAAGCATCCTCACGAACTCTGGAGCCTTGACATAGGTCACTGCTGTGATAAGGTCATTGGGATCATTGAAGCCTTCAGGAACAATGGACATGGAAGCTGCACCACTGTCAAGTGCAAAGGTACCAACTCCGGGTGCAAGAAGATCCAGGACATTGCCACTGCAACCAAAGAGATCGAGAACAGAACGGGAAAGCCTGCTTCGGATCCTGATGTGGC
>JBNJIC010000139.1:0-5093 GCA_051749005.1 Halobacteriota archaeon
CCTGAGTTCTGTTCGAAGTAGATGTTCCTGTTAGTAATTACAAGGATCAGGCGCTTATTGTCAACAATTGCAGCTTCCCTGAGATGAACAGATTCACCGGTCTTGAGAACCACCCCTGATGAGGACGTGGTTTTCTTTTCGACTCCTCCTGAAAGGACGCTTGTAGCATCACCGCAATAGTGATTGAGCATCGAAACAAGCAGCTGACCCTCAATGAGTTTCACATTATGCTCTGCAGCTTCCCTGTATGCGTCTTCAGTAAAAGTAGAAGTTGTGACGATTATAACACCATCAACATTTTCCCTGTATCGCAGACTGCTGTATTCCCTTACCTCCTTCACACCTACGGGATTGAGATAACGCTTGACCTGTACAAGCCAGCGGTGTGACAGTCCAAAATGATCAAGGCCCACCTCCACATCCACTCCGCCGTCCTTTGAGCGGGAAGTTACATCTGCCTTATAGCCCATTTTGCGAAAAAGAGAAGCTACAAGATTCTCAAGATCATATGGATCGATCTCAAAAAGCCGGTCCAGGGACCAATTGGTAATGTTGCTCATTTGTCGACCGTATATGTGAGCCCGCATTCAGGGCAGGAATAGGTTATGGTAGTAACTTCATTCACTTTCTTTTCCGTACTTATCATCCATGCACCACATGTCACACATTTCTGGTCAAAGAGTGAGCGGTCCGTCTGTTTTTTTTCAGCCCTGTCTTTCATAAGGTCACCATATCCGATAATTGTAGAATGTTGTTGAAACAGCCATCTTGAGTACTACTAATGGTTTTGTATGATTTGTGGACAACCGTACAAAAATTTAAATCATTTCACAACATTAATCTGCATACACCCTAAAGTATATGTTAGATTATAATACCATATCAAATATTAATATTATTATAAAATATAGAACAGTTCTCACAAAAAGGCCAGGTGAGTACAATGGATGATTTAGAAAAGATCAGGCAACAAAGATTGGAACAGATCAGAAGTAACCTTGAGTCAAGTTCATTCCCGGACAGCCCCCTAAATGCCACAGATTCGAACTTCAACGAACTCATATCAAAATACCCTGTGGTAGTAATTGACTGCTGGGCAGAATGGTGTGGACCCTGCAGGAAACTGGTACCGGTGATCGATGCACTTGCCAGGGAAATGCAGGGAAAGATCGTTTTTGCCAAACTGAACACTGATGAGAACCAGATTACTGCAAGGAATTTTAATATCACAGCCATTCCCACACTTCTGGTATTCAGGAACGGAAAGCCAGCCGGACAGATAGTGGGAGCTCTACAGAAAGAACAACTTACTGGAAAACTTAATCAATATATATGAGAATTACCGGAAGATGATATAATGGCTCATAAACCAAGATTTGCAGCAAATCCCGGGGTCAGACTCCTTGACCTGAAATCAAGCTCAAAACCTTTCTTCATCGTAGCTTCTGTGGAAGTCGGTAACACCACAACCAAGTGTATCCTGACAGCCACCAATATGGATGAAGGAAAGACATATCACGTCACAAAGACAGTGAAAATGACAAGGGATGTAAGGCCGCCCAAGGCCACCGAAAAGGTCTTCGGAAAAACGCTCAACGGGGTAGAACTGACACGTGAATCGGTCTCCGAACTTGTCAGGGACACTCTGGCAGAGGCTGTAAAAGAAGCTCATCTTGACATTGAAACAGATGTCAGCTTCGTTGTTCGCTCAACAGGAGTTGTAGCCGGATTCGATGCACCCGAGGAGGTGGGGGAATTCATCAAGGCCCTTGCAGACGGATGTCTGCTTGCAGGTGTGCCACCCAAGCACATGACCCCGCCTATGAGCGTGGAAAACCTTCCGGAAAAGTTCCAGAAATACAGCAAACTTGACAAAGTGTTCTTTGATGGAGCTGTCGCCAGCGTACTGCCCCCTACAGGTGCTACTGGTGTGGAAATAGTCGCAAATGAAATGGAAGGGGAACTTGCCACCGCCGGAATCAAGGAAGGGGCAAAATGGGTGGACGTAGACTTCCGTAACCCATGTCTTTCCATGGACTTTGGTACAACACTGGACGGCAGGATCATCAGCCCTGACGAGCCCTATGCAAAGACCATTGGCAACTTCTGCGGATACGCAGGAGCAATACCTGATGCTCTGATAAAAGGTACGGAAACTGTTGATAACAAGCTTGGTACTGCACTGGATGTCTTCAAAGACATACACACCGACAGGCTCACAATGATGCTCAAGGGCAAGAAGATAAAAGAGTACGCAGACACGATACTCGATTATATCACCATAGAAAAAGTTCCGGAAAGCCGGAACAAGTATGGTAGCGTTCCTGTAAACCCTATAGCTGCAAAGGACATAGGTGTTGTTCTTATCGGATGCGATGTCGGTGAGAATGGATCCGATATGGAAAAGCTCTCAATGTTAGGCGGCGAAATCTACAAAAAATTAGGACTCAAGGTCCTTTTCGCAGTGATCGATGAGGTCATGGCTCAGGTGATCTACCGCCTGGTAAAGGTCGCAAAGGATGAAGGACTTGTATTTCCTGAGACCAGCATTGGAGTTACCGGACGTGCCGGCATCAGTGGTGACAAGGCAAAACTGGCATTGAAGTACCTTGAAGACCTCGAAATGAACAGCAAGATCGAGGAGAACGTTGTCTTCGTAGATGATGGTCTTGCAAGAGGAGCCGCTGTCATGGCCAGATGCATGAACTCCCTGGGAACCACCTTCAACCCTCTTGGAGGTCATCGTGGCGGGAAGTGTATCCTAGGGCATCGTATGAAACTTCAGAATAAATGATGGAAAGGGCAGGCTTTATGGCCTGCAGATCTTTTCTTTTTACTGAATCTACATGCACCGAAATGTTGTGAAAACATCTTCTGTTGCTCTTTTGTAGGATACATTCTATATTTGTAGGCTTTTAACATACAATGTTATGTTGTACTTATCGCATTACATAATTTGAGTTAAGTTAAACGAAATGGTTGTCTTGGAGAATAGACGTAATTTATCCACCTGTTCCATTTCATAGAAATGAAACTCGCATTAAATCAAAGATTTAATGGGAGTTTGAAAACGTTGATCTCCTTACTCCAACGTAATAAATTGAGATGTCGTTCACTTTAATTCAGTTTACTTCATTTTAATTAATAGTAAGTCATATTAATTTATAATATGTGATATTAATTTCCGGAAGAAGCCCGTTTCCTTTTTATGTCTGCTTCAATCTCCTGCTTGTGAAGTTCCGAAGATTCATGAATTCCACCCATCTGTCCCCGGACAGCACGGCAAGGATACTGGGAGACCAGCAGCCCTGCTTTTGGTCCGGCCTCTTCTATCGGGGTGCCGACAAGGGCTTCTGCCATGTACCAGGTGCTTCCGCAGGGTGCTCCCCTGATAACATTTACCTTTGCAACCTTCCCGTCCTTTATTTCTACATCAAGTACAGGGTTTCCGAAAAAGCAGGTGAAATCGTCCGTTGCAGGATCAGACGCTACGTTACAGCAGATCTCATCGACCTCTATGAAGATACCGTACTCTTTTGAGATACCTTCCAGTTCCTTTACAGGAGCCTTTGCGGCACCACCTGGTACGATCAGCGCACGCACCCCTGACCTGCCTGCCATCCGAGCAATTTCAGGAGTTATGTCAGGATGCAGCGAATAGGTAATAATGATGTCAGAATCGAACACTTTCATATCAAAATCCAGCGTGGAAAAGAACTTATCCGGCTCGTCGATGAAATCCGGAAGATATGTGGGAAGCTCAGCAACGATGACCTCCATATCGGTCTTTGAACGCACGGTTTCCACAAGCCTTGATCCGTATTTTCCGCGGACTATAACTCCTAGTTTTGTCATTTCAATACCTGCCTGTGGTATTATTGAAGCAGCGGCATATTAATATTGTTTGCTGTTCAAGATTAGTATAACTGCAAAAATATTAAGGTAATCGTATTTAAGGTGAGACAAATGGAAGATCTTGATCAGTCAAAAGTATATTTCAGGTGTAATGTTTGTGAGTTCGTATTTCAGGCAGATCCCAACTTCTTCCCCATTACGTGTCCTCAGTGCGGTAGCGAGGATACCTCAAGGACATGATTTGAGCTAACAAGAAGCCTGAGAGCACATAAAGTTAAGAATATAGCAGTACATCTGAACTTCATGAAAGGAAAGCTCATAACACTGGAAGGAATCGATGGATCCGGGAAATCCACCATAACCCGTTTTTTGAACTCCCATCCTGCCTTTTCAGATGCTGTGATCACAAGGGAACCAACCCGAAGCTGGATAGGGGACGCCGTCTACAAGGCCATTGAATCTGATACAGACAACCTTGCCGAACTGATGCTGTTCACCGCAGACCATGCAAACCATATCGCAACCCTGATACGACCGGCACTTGAGGAGGGCAAGATCGTCATCTCGGACAGGTATTCGGATAGCAGGTACGCATATCAGGGCGTGACCCTGAGGAAAACGTTCGAGGACCCCATGAAATGGGTACAGCAGATCCATGAAGGCTGGACGATTGTACCGGACCTTACGATACTCTTTGACATAGAGCCGGAAATATCAGTCCAGCGCTGTGGTAAAAGAGGTGAACAGACAAAGTTCGAGAAGATAGACCTTTTAACCGGTGTAAGGGAAAACTATCTCAGGCTTGCAGAGGAAGAGCCGGAAAGGTTCGTTATAATAGATACAGACAGGGAATTAAAAGAAATAGAGAACGATGTGTTGCAGGCAATCACATCGATCATTGAAATTTAAAGACCGTTTGAATCCGCGAACTTTATGAGGGTCTCTCCAAGCTGGCGTACATACTTGGGGTTCAGGTTGAAACGGCTCCTTTTCTGCCCGCTTCTTTCCTTTGCGACCTCAACATATTCGCTGTCATACTTTTCACTTTTTGCGAGTGTCATGGTAAGATACCAGCCGCCTGCCATCTTTATTTCCATATACTCTTCGCCTTCAGAAACATTCTCATTATCTTCTGCCATATTATCACCAGATATGTAATTGTCATCATTTAGTACTAGTTATGTCAGTTTTTTCCATAAATTTGGAGATCCACTTAATAGAAACCTCTTATTGTAACA
>JBNJIC010000140.1:0-5006 GCA_051749005.1 Halobacteriota archaeon
TTACATCATCCCTGTATCCTGCAGGCACAGTGTTACTTGCATGGATCATACTCAAGGAGAAGCTTTCTCCAAAACAATGGGTGGGTGTAGCTGCTGCAATGGTTGCAATAGTGTTCATATCTGCATGAGAGCGAACTGAAAGATCGCATATATAGTGGAAATGATTTCCATGGAATCATTCTAAGATCTGGCCGAAGCCACTACCAAAGCATACATTTTATACAATTAAGGACTGAACATCTGTTCAAAACCGGCCTCTTTCAGACGTTACTTAAGCCTAGGAAGTGTATCGATCTTATCATAGACCCTTTCAAAAGAAAGTAACATCCCTTCAACTTCCGAAGGGGACATACCATGCTTTAGCATGTATTTTTCCCATTTTGGCCTGTAGATCATAGCTTCCCACTTCCTTTCAGGCCTGAAAATATCCCCTTGATAAATGTAACATCTTTTAAGCTCAGGCTTTTATTTATCGATCTATGGCATGGCATGATCTTTGTTGAGGCATGTAATAGAAGTTTCAGGCCTTTCTTTGCATACCATACTGATAAGAAAAACGGCCCAGCCCAATTCGAGTATTTTTATCTTTCTTTCTGTGATATATTCGATCCCCTTTGACAAAAAAGCCTGCCAGTTTGGAAGAGCCTGTTTTTGCAGAAGGTCATATCGTTGAGGAAGATTCCAAAAACCGATCTGATCATAATACCATCCCGAAAAACAAACATGGAGATAATAACACCATATTGCCAAATTTCAAATAAAACTATCGTATCAATCTGTTAAGGAACGTTATCCGGTAATTATTAAAATATACATTAAATTATTAAAATTAAAAATATAGAATGCAGTCACCAATAACAGTGACTGCATATAAATCAGTTTACACTCATTTCAGGATTGTTTTTTGAAGCACATGAACCAGTCAAGACAGTATTTGCCTTCCTCTTCTGTTTCAACCCTTTCCTTTGCAGTTCCACATGAACCCGGCGGAGGAATTATAACATCTTCACCAGGCTGCCAGTTTGCAGGTGTTGCAATATTCTCTTCATCAGATTTCTGCATTGCAAGCAGTATACGCTTGACCTCATCCATGTTACGGCCATTGCTCAATGGATAATAAAGAATACAACGTACCTTGGCTTGCGGATCCATTATGAAAACTGCACGTACCGCCTGTGTGTTGGAAGCATTTGGCTGTAACATACCGAATTTCTTAGCAACCTCCATTGTAAGATCCTCAATAACAGGGAAGTCGACCTCTACATCTTTCATTCCTTTGTACTCGATCTTCTCTTTTATCGTACGAAGCCATGCAATGTGAGCATAGATACTGTCAATTGACAGACCGATCAATTCTGTGTTAAGTTCCTTGAATTCGTTCTGCATGCTTGCAAAGGTCATGAACTCAGTTGTACATACCGGCGTGAAATCTGCCGGATGGCTGAAAAGGATCACCCACTTTCCTTCATAATCGCCTGGAAAGTTTATTTCACCTTGTGTTGTTTTCGCGGTAAAACACGGTGCATCGTCACCTATTAAAGGCATATTGATACGTTCTGGATTCTCAGATTCGCTCATTGTTGTTGTCTCCTTATCAGGTATTTCTAAAAATCATAGTTATATTTCAGATATCAACATATATAACTTTCGTACATATTTAACAACGTTAACATTATGGTAATTTTTTAGATCCGGAACTGCTGATATATCCTTACAGATTGATCTATTATCGATGTGTGCCATTCTTATTGGAAGTACCTGCAATGAACAAATACCAGACTATGCTTCTTCTGGTAGTTAAAATATCAATTGCTGTCTTTTCAGGCTGCACTGCACAAAAACCGGATCTGGGTGTCGAGGATGTGGAATACTTCAGCAGGGAATATGAAGCAACCAACAATACAACATTTAATGTCATCAATGTGAACGTAGAGATAGATATCGATATCCCGGATGACAATAATTCATCCACCCATTGAAATGGATGGTCTTTTTGCTAGAAGATGATGAGAACAACAAACGGAAATGTGAAACTTAACGAGCTCCTTGCCTGAGCAGGTTTCATTCCATTTTATTTAATATCATTTCATTTATCTTCTCTATTGCCATCTTACAATTAAACTGCAGACCATTTTTATTTAAAAAATCAAATGTATAATAAATCGAGTATGCATTTCAGATGATTCTCTTTCCGGATCAGAAGAGCAAAATAATAAAGCCTGTTATTCCAAGCATGATACCGTTCTGCATGGCCAGGGATACGAACATTATCCTCACACCAAGGTTCGGGCTGAAGATCCCGATATAGTAGGGAAGCATGGTCCTGATCCTTGCAACACTTGCCAGTATCCTTCCGATGAGGAGTGCCAGGATTATGTCCTTTGAGGAGAGCATCCCTGCTTCCAGGAGGTTACCTGCTATGGTGTAGGCAGCTATGTTGCTGGCAAACCAGCCGGCAATTATCGGGAGAGCATCGACAGGAACGTATTGAACCATGAAAGAATCCTTCATAATGGACGCTGCCCGGTCAAAGACCCCGGTCTCCATGAGCTGGAAAACGATCACAGATACGATGGTCATGGTGACAACGATCCTTGTGAGCGACCTCCTGGACCTTTTCACAGCCTTCAGAGAAGCTTGCCTGACGGTTATCTTCTCCGTAATGGTGTGAATATTCCCTGATGGCCGGGGGGTAAGAAGAAAACGGGCAGCCAGAAGTGCGAGCAATGTTTTCAGGAATCCGATAAGAACCACAATTCCCAGATAGATAAGGCCGGTTTTGCCAAGCAATATGACCACTACCGGGAAAAGGTCCCTTGAGAGAACTATGCCGGATGGGAAGGAGTTCACCATTGTCGCTATTATGGTCTCTTTCCTGTCGATGTGATTATCATCATGAAGCTTTGCTATCATGGAATTTCCGGCAGCCGATGAACCAAAGGACGTGAGGAAACTGAGTCCTATCTCCTCCCTAAGATGACCAAAACGCATGAGAGGAGATGCTATAAATCCAAGCTTTTTCACCCAGCCCATCTCCACCATGACATCCATTACCAGGGTTCCGATAACGATGGGTGGGATGACCTTGATTAGATAGTCAAATGCTGCATACAATCCATCTATCCACATTGGAGGGCATATACCCGATATCAGATAAGAGTCTTTCGTATTCTTACGAAATAAGTATTGACTGAACTTTAACAAGATAGTGACCTTAGAAAAAGATGTTATTTTATTTACTTTGTCAAGTATCACAACAAGGTTAAATAAATACCGATACATATTTCCTATTGGCAGGGGGGTACCAATGAGCCAGAGGTCTAAGTTAAGCAGAATATTTTCCAGTATTTCCGGAAAGTCACTATACAAACATTGTATTACAGGCATTATTCTTTTAATGATCACAGCTTTAGTCATCATCGCATCAAATGCTGCTTTTGCTGCCGAAGAAGCAGAATACGGATCAGAACTTGACAGCTGCCAGCCCTGTCATGCAGACATCATTACCAATTTTTCTTCTTCACTCCACTATACCGGAAGCGGTATGAGGGGAGAATATGAGAAAGGCGCAGCCGGTGAATTTGGAATTGAAATGCATATCTTCTATGAGGAAAGGGGCTGTTCCGACTGCCATGCATCGTCATGTACATCATGCCACACAGGCGAAGGAGGCCATGGTGGTGATATTACTATAGAAACCTGTGACCAGTGCCATTTCAAGAAGCAGACATCATATTTCCAGGGAGAGCTCCCTGCACACAAGGATGTGGCCCCAAATCCGGATATCCACTATGAGAAGGGATTGGAATGCACCGACTGCCATACTGCAGAAGAGGTCCACGGAGACGGAGTTGCATACGAGTCCCAGATGGAAGCTGTGAAAGTGACCTGCACAGACTGCCATACTGACCCTCAAAAGGAGGTAAATGGCATGACAGTTACACAATATTCCCCTGAAAGTCCTGCACACAGCATACACGAAGGCAAACTTGACTGTTCAGCCTGCCATTCCGGCTGGGTCATCACATGTGAGAACTGCCATCTTGAAACCGGCCAGCTGGACAGGATCGATGTCAGCAAGTTCTATCTTGCAAGGTCCGTTGACGGAACCATCAAACCATTCATCAACATGACCGCATCCTACAATAATTCCACACACACAGCCTTTGCTGAATGGACTCCTCACACAACCACCACCGAAGCAAAGGATTGTGAATTCTGCCACGAGAACACTGAGATCTTCGCCGGTGAAAGTGACGGAGTGATACTAGGTGTTGGAGGATCGTTCCTTTCACAGGAGACTATTGACAGGATAGCTGAAGCACCGATCGAGGTTGAAGCTGAGGGTGAGGATACACCGGGATTTGTTCCTTTTCTGGGGATCATCGGAATACTGGCTGTTTATTTGTTGATGAGAAGGAACTGACATTATCTGCCTTGTCTTTTTTTAATTTTTAAGAGATCGAGTTTCTTCAGTAAAAAAAGCAACTTTTTGGACATAGATTAATAGCATCCCTAGATGCAATAAATTTTTGATCAGACTGATTGATAAAAAGATAAAAGGAAGGGTTCAGATCTAGACCCTCCAATCCTATTGATAGCAACAATAATAGTATTACCACTTAATATCATCATATTTTTTGGACTTTTTCTTCTCCTTTTCTTCAATCTTTTGATCATTTGCAACATATGAAGTGTCCTCAGAAACAGCCTCTTCTCCAGATTCTATATCATCGGAGTCTTTTGAAACCTCTCTCATCGACCTGAGTAGTTTTTCAATATCATTTACCGATTTGAGCATTTGATCGATTTCTGCTTGCTGGACATTACTACTCTGATCACCAGATGTTATTTCAACAGGTTCAGCCGGAACAACGTCATCAGTAAGAATTGTTTCAACAGGGTCAGCCGGAACAACGTCATCAGTAAGACTTATTTCAACAGATTCGTCCGGAACAACGTCATCAGTAAGAATTGTTTCAACAGGTTCGTCCGGAACAACGTCA
>JBNJIC010000141.1:0-4964 GCA_051749005.1 Halobacteriota archaeon
GCATCCTTTGAGAGACAGATTGCCATCTGGCTTCTGGGAATCAATATCCCACCAATGGAACCTCGTCAGATCTCAAACCAGAAGATGACGGAGAAACTGAAAGGGTATATCCTCAATCCTGTAACATGGAAAGGACTTTTATTCCTTTTTATCAAGTTCCCGCTTGGAATTTTCACACTGGTAATTTCTTTCGTTCTCCTGATATTCACAGTAGTGTTGATCTCGGTGCCTTTTATTTACAACACCGGTTACGTTAAATTCGGGTTCTTCGAAGTAGAGACCTTAGGCGTCGCACTTGTGTTTATGCTTGGTGGCCTGCTTCTGGGGTTCACCTCACTAAACATCATGAACGCACTTGCAAAGCTTTCAGGAGCACTGGCATACAACCTGCTTGGAAGCACGGGGTCTACCAATGAAAACGATTATACATACATAGAGGATTTAGAAGACATCGATGACGAAGATGATATGGAAGATTGTATGAAAAATGAAACGGAGAATAATGCGGAAAATGATAGTCAGGGTCTTAGAGAGAATGAAAGAAAAGATAATGCATAAAGTGACGTGGATGATTATCTCTAAGGAACAGCAATTGAAACTTACTACGAAGCATCAACAGCATCATTAAAATAAACAAGGAGTACAGAAGATATTAAAATTACTGAGTCGGGATCAAACCTTCATCCTGGCAAGGTCATCGTAGAACTCAAGTATAAGTAATGTCAGCTCATTATCCAGATTAAGGCTAAACGTGCGTATCTGCTTGCCAAGACGTTTCTCGGTCACGATATCTGCTTTGAGCAGAGGTTCGATGACCCTTGCGACACTTGAATGCGAAAGACCCGTCTCATCCGCAATACCTGAAAGGTAGGTGGACTCGCCTTTATGCTGAATCAGGTTCTTCAGAACAGTGATCTGAGCTGTCTTTCCGAATATTTTTTCAAGAGCATCCATTAGTATCAACATAAAATATACAATTATGACTTATAAGACTTTCTAATAATTGGCTGGTCAATTCAAAATATGAAGAGACCTTCTGATATTTAGAAAGGTTTTAATAATATCATTCTTTAATAAATATCCATATTTGAAAGTTGTGGTATATATGGAAAAGGAAACGCTTGACAAAGACATCCTGAAACTTCTTGAGGAACAACCTGGAATCAGCAACAAAGAAATTGCAGATAAACTATCCGTTCCTGAAGAAGAAGTTGCAAAAAGGGTAGCAGCCCTTTCAGATACAAGAGAAATGATCCTTATTGTGGACGATGAACCGGATGCTGTTATCGCTACCAAAAGGGCACTTGAAGCAGACGGATATAATGTCATCGATGCAGAGAACGGGTCCATGGCTTTCGAGCTGCTGAAGTCAGACATCCCCGACGTGATCCTTCTCGATGTAATGATGCCTGAAATGGACGGTTTCGAGGTTTGCAAGAGACTGAAAGATGATCCTGTTTACACGAACATACCTGTAATAATGCTTACTGCAAAAGGAGAGATCGATGACAAGGTCGGTGGTCTTGACATAGGTGCAGATGACTACATTACAAAGCCTTTCAACCTGAAGGAGCTGAAAGCAAGGATCAAAACTGTGTTGAGAAGAACACAGGAATAAAACTACAACGCATATTATGTGCTGACCTCATATGTTTGCCAAAAAAAGCAGATGGAATGCACTCATCGTTCTTATCATAACGATGCTCTTTATCAGCTCGATCCTTTTTCTGGGGATCAGGGCTAACGCTGAGGTCGAAGAACAGTTCATAGACCAGTTCACACAAGGACAGACATCACAGGCACAACAGATCTCCACCGGCATAACGACCTTCCTTAATGAAAAGGTCACAATGCTTGAGGTCCTTTCCATACAGCCCCACCAGATACCTGATGACAAATTCGAAAGGATGTTCCAAAGCATATACGAGAAGTCAAAGGGCTTCTACGTCATCGAATATGTGAATAAGAATGGAACAATTGTCTCCGGATATCCTGAAGAGAACACTCCGGTGGGATACAATCTTTACGAGAATGAAAAAAGCATTCCTTTTGACATCGTCCGGGAAACAGGTGAAACCTATATAACCGACCCTCTGACAACTTTTGAAAAGGAACTTGCGATCTATGTCTGGGTGCCTGTATATGTTGGCGAGGATGACTTTGAAGGTGCCTTTATTGCGGTCATCGAGATTGATAAGATAGCAGAGGAAACAATTAAAACAGAAAAACCAACCGGATATATCTACCTGATCAATAACAATGGAAGGCTTCTGTACGATAGTACTGAGACAGACCTTGTTGGAAAGAACTACTTCGACATAATAAACGAGCCAGATGTCAGCCGCCTTGAGATAATCGGCATGCAAACTGAAGGGCTCTCAGGCAGCGGGACCTTCTCGGAAAGAAATGAGAATGGCTTTCTGGAGCAGAAGATCATATCTTACGAACCTGTGATGTGGAAGAACCAACAATGGTCCGTAGGTGTTGTTACACCATTATGGTATGTGGAATCACTTGTGCAGTCAATATACGTAAAGCAGGGTTTGTTTGCAATGATCTCTGTTGCATTCATCCTCTTCATCGGTTCATTTATAGCGCTGATCATGTTCTCCTGGAACAAGACTCTTGAGGACGAGGTTAAAAGCAAGACATCAGAACTGGAAAGATCAAATGAATACCTTCAAAATGCCAACAGGAAGCTGAAGGAACTTGACGGGCTCAAGAATGACTTCGTTTCAATGGTATCTCATGAGCTGAAGACACCACTGACAGCGATGAAGACATCCAGCGAGTTCATGAAGGAAACTGAGTGCTCCCCGGAGGTCAGAGAAGAGATGCTTGACCTTGTCATAAGGAACATCGACCGCCAGTCAAGGATGGTTGATGATCTGCTGGACATTTCACGCATTGAGTCAGGCAGGATGAAGTTCAACCCTGAAGATGTGAATATCAGGGATATCATTGAGACATCACTTCAGACAGTTGAAAAGCAGGCAAATGACAAAGGCATCAACATCAAGGCCGAATATCCGGAAGAGAGCCTGACGATAACGACTGACAAGGACAAGCTTATCAGGGTATTCGTGAACCTCCTGACTAACGCCATCAAGTTCACACCACATGACGGAGATGTGGAGATCAGTGTAACGGATACCGGTGACCACATGCAGGCAAGCATAAAGGACAATGGTATCGGGATACCACCTGAGAAACGTGACAGGATATTCGATAAGTTCTACCAGGTGGACAGTACTGCCACGAGAAAGGCAGGCGGCACAGGTCTTGGACTTGCGATCATCAAGGGCATCATTGACGGACAGGGCGGAACCATCTTCGTGGAGACCGAAACCGGAAAGGGAAGCACTTTCACATTCAGATTGCCAAAGGAAATGAAGGAAGAAGACTTCACAGAGATAGAGAAGAATTAAGTGAGAGACATGAAATTAAAGATCAAAGCATTATCAGGCCTCATCATTTTAGCAATGATAATCCTTAGCGGATGCACTTCCATAGATGAAGAGAACTTCAATGCTGACATCGAGGGATATGCAAATCCTATTGCAGAGAATGCACTACAGGCCGCCAATGAGAAGAACTACACCAAATTTACGGCCGACTTTAGTGCCACAATGAAAAAAGCATTTACAGAGGAAGTGTTCCTCAACTCAGTATATATTATTCATGATGAGCTTGGAAATTATACTTCAAAAGAGCTGCTCGATATAAATTCTAATGAAAAACATACTGTAGTGATATATAAGACCAATTACGAAAAACAGACTGATGATGTGATCCTACGAATGATATTTGTAAATTCTGACGGACAGATAGAGCTTAGAGGTATCTGGCTTGAATCACCACAATTAAAGAAACGTATGGCCCTGGAAAGATAAATCATTCCCGGGAAACAGGTAATTCTCTTTTTACTCTTTTTGGCCCTATCAACTACTTTTCTTTTTTTACCCATGTCACAAGAACAGAGATACCCGAAAACGTAGATAGCTCCATCATAAAATAAAAAAAGCAAAAGGAAGTAATCAGAAGAGAACTTCGAGCTGGAAGGGAGTGTGTGGTTTGTGTGTTATAGGTTAGTGACCCATCAGTTGTTCAAGAAACTACTCAAAGTTCTCTGCCAATGTACAGGTCAGTAAATATCTGAATTATACATAAACTTTGCTATATATAGACAGGTATGAGAATATATCCTATATATTATATGTACCGAAAGGATCGAATCAAGCCAATTGAAGAAATGTATGCCATTTAAACAGTAAAGTAAGCAAATTTCTTCTTTTGGGTCCTATTTTGCTGAATCTTATCCTTAAGTCTCAGAAAGAAGTCAAAAACAGACAGTAATGCAGACTTTCAAAATTAATAAAATAAGAGAGGAGTCATCAGAAGAGAACTTTGAGTTGGAAGGGAGTGTGTGGTGTTTGTGTGTTTAAGGGTAGTGACTCATCGGTTGTTAAAGAGACTACTCAAAGTTCTCTCCTAATGTACAATTTAATAAAAGCACGAATTATACTTAAACGTTTCTATATATGGACAGGTTTTTGAATATATCCTCCTTTTAATAATAAGACTTACATGAATTTGCCGTTAAGCTTATAGCCCATCAAACCATCTATGAGTTCAGTAGCACCTGAAAAATAATAAATGATCACATTTCAGGTCAACTCAAATTAAAATGGGCTCGTGGTCTAGCTGGTCATGACGTTGCCTTCACACGGCAGAGGTCGGGTGTTCGAATCTCCCCGGGCCCATCTGGTTTTTCCAAATCTTTTGGTAGCGTTTTTTCTATATAGTGAAGTTTATTTTCTATCGAAGAGAGCCTAACTTCGAGATCCGTTTGGGCGGAGTGTTGTACAACTTCCATGTTGCCGTCGAATTCCTCATCCAAGGAAATTACAAACAAAGGATTGCCATTGTTGTCGATTTTGAAAATATGGGCGGGTTCACCAATG
>JBNJIC010000142.1:0-4958 GCA_051749005.1 Halobacteriota archaeon
AACGTACTTCATTTGAAATGCATCCTGAAGACAATGAAAATTGTACTGATATGAAAAACATCATTAACGAATATCTGTCAACCTGCGAAACTGTTATTTTTCGCGGTACTTTGGGAGAAGCCGGGATGTCGTTATACAAAACGAAAGGCAATGATATTTCTGAAATATATCACGAAATTGCAGTTAGTGGTGAACGATCTATCATTATTATTATCATTATTATTATTGTTATTATTATTATTATTGGACCTTTTCTGAATGTTTCTTCTTCTCCGAATGATCAGTGGGCTATCAGCAGAGGTGGAAATATAAACTCACTTGGCATGCGAGATCAAATATGCAAAAGGGGGATGGTACACATTGGCACTCTCAAAGAAGCAAATGCATCATCAGATTCTTTAAATTACATTACAAAAACATCTATAAAAATTGTAACTAATATGGCTGAATTTGGATATCGGGGTGTAGTTGGAATAGATCATATTGTATTGGATGATGGTATATTTCCTATTGAAAATAATGCTCGATTTAAAGGTTCCTTTTATGTGAGTATGATCGTAGATAACATTGAAGATGTGTTTTCTCCCATTCCATACTGGAAATTCATAAAGATTAAAACAACAGCATGCTCATTTCTTGAGCTAACTGAACGCATTGAGCCAGTACTTTATGATGGCATAAAATCAAATTCCGTATTTCCTTTTAGCTGCGATTCATTGCCGTTATCCGGAGATTTTGCTGTTATACTCTTAGCCGAGAATATGGCTTAGATCTTTAACATCGAAGAATCACTGAAAGAAATGGTGATCAAAAGTTTTTGAAAAATCTTATATGCCAATATGTTATCGATCAAAATTTAAAAATAAAAAAGCACAAGGAAGGTCCTGAATTTATTTTAAAGGACCATGAATTGGAAATTGCAATACAACAATCATTTTATAATCTCAACAGCACCGCTTTTTCTGCCAATATAGACCTCGTCGGTGTTCAGGAAAATACCGTGCTCTACGACTCCCACACATGCAGAAAGCCTCTGGTAGAGCTCTGCAGGATCTTCAATGGTTCCGAACTCAACATCCATGATGACATTGCCGTTATCTGTGATTACAGGTCCGTCCTTTCTGGTTGCCATCCTAATAGCAGGGACGCCGCCAAGTTCCATCATCTGCTTTTTCACAAGCTCCCTTGCGTATGGAAGGACTTCCACAGGTACAAAGTGGTCAAGTTTCTCGCTCATCTTGGAATCATCAGCTACCACAATGAAACGGATCGCTGAATTTGCCACAACCTTTTCGCGTGTGTGTGCTGCACCGCCACCTTTTATGACGTTAAGATTTGCATCTACCTGGTCTGCACCGTCAATGGCAAGGTCGAGCACAGGGTGCTCTGCAAGGCTTGTCAGCGGTACACCTGCTTCAATAGCAAACATCTCGGCCTGGTAGGATGTGACCACTGCAAGGACGTTCAGGTCTTCTTCTCTTACACGCCTGCCGACCTCTTCAATAGCAAAGGCTGTAGTTGAACCGGTACCAAGACCTATCACCATACCGTCTTCCACAAGTTTTGCAGCTGCAATTCCGGCTGCCTGTTTTTCAGCACTGGATGCAATTGCATTTCTTTCTTTCATTTTAATTCCCTTCTTTTAAGAAAATGAAATGGTCAGCGATGCCACCATTAAGGTGACAGTCGCCTCCTGTCCCTTGGGAAAAGGACAGTGTCACGGATGTTCTCTACACCGAGCATTGTCATAACAAGACGTTCACAGCCGACACCCCATCCGGAGTGTGGTGGCATACCGTATCTGAAAGCACGAAGGTAGAACTCGAATCCGTCAGGGTTGAGGCCCTGTGACTCGATCCTGTCTCTGAGCATATCATGCAGGTGTACACGCTGTGCTCCTGAGGAAAGTTCCATTGTCCTGTGCATCATATCAAATGACTTGGAGATAAGAGGGTCGTTCTCATATGGCATAGCATAGAATGGCTTGATCTCGGTTGGCCAGTCAGTGATGAAGTAGTGTGATTCACCGGTCTCATTGAACACATGCTCACCGATGGTGTGCTCTGCAAGTGTACCGAGATCGTCACCCCACTCGAGTGATTCCTCGCCTTTTGCGTTGACGATGTCAACAGCTTCACTGTAAGGGATCTTCATGAATGGGGTCTCAGGTACCTTAAGCTCAACACCAAGAGCTTCAAGGGAAGCGGATTCGTTCTCAATGACCTGCTCATATACGTAAGCGATCATGTTCTCGAGGATCTCCATGACCTCAAAGTGGTCCACGAAACTTGCTTCAATATCGATGGATGTAGCTTCATTAAGGTGCCTGCGGGTGTCGTGCTCTTCTGCCCTGAAGATTGGACCGATCTCGAATACCCTGTCAAGTCCTCCTGACATCAGGATCTGCTTGAAGAGCTGAGGGCTCTGGTTAAGGAAAGCTTCCCTGTCGAAGTATGTGATCGGGAAGAGTGATGTACCACCCTCGGTAGCTGTTGCAACGACCTTAGGGCTGGATGTCTCGATGAATCCCTCGTTGGAAAGAAAGTTCCTAACTGCACGGAGGACCTCATGGCGTATCTTGAAAATAGCTGTGGTATTCTCACGTCTTAAGTCAATGAACCTTGAGTCAAGACGTGTGTCAAGCTCAGCATCTACTTTGCCGGTGGTGTCCATTGGGAGTGGTGATTCTGCCTCGTTGAGGAGTACGACCTCATCCGGGATAATCTCATATCCGTTTGGAGCCTTGCCTTCAGGTTTTGCAGTACCGGTAACAGCCACAACTGATTCACGTACCAGCTTTCTTGCAGTATCGAAGAGTTCCTTGTCGATCTTCTTCTTGACAAGTGTGACCTGTGCCCTTCCGTCGCGGTCACGGACCACCAGGAAGCAGATACCTCCAAGGTCCCTGACTTCATGTACCCATCCGCAGACGGTGACCTTCTGATCACCGATCGTTTCCGGGTTGATCTGTGAAGTATAATGTGTTCTCGGGTTTTCTAATGCCATTTGTTCACCTTACAAAGTTATCAAAATGATATGTATCGCGCTTTATGACGCTTTTGATAAGCCTGTTAGTATATAATCTATTCTTGTACTCTAAATTGCATCCATCTAAATATATCTAACTATTGGAATTATGGGTATCACAAGGTCTGAATGCTGCCTGAGATTCCTATAAAATAACACAATTTTCCATCGGATAATTGAATATTCTTCCCTGTGGTCGCTTAGGTCGCCTCATCCTGATAATCATAAATTATATATAAAACCGGGTAAATGATGGATTGACTGCAAAATATATAGATAATATATTTAATGACGTATATTCGCTAAAATTCCCGTTAATAAAAAACAAATAGCAGCAACAGTGCAATCCAATGGTATGGTGATAAGATGGCTCATGAACAGGTTTCAGCAACAGTGGATATAAAAGTTTCCGGGAAATGGGATGTTGTTGTTACACCGAAAGAAACGACTTATTTTGACCGTTTTTTGCCTGATACCCATCAGCAGACCACGCTCACCGAATGTGGCATCGATACCGGTGACGAATACGTATTGCCATACCCGAAGATCCATGTCCTTGCAATAAGACAGCCATGGGCATCGCTGATCATACGTGGCATGAAGGATATAGAACTGCGGTCAAAGAGCACAGGTGTAAGGGGAACTATTGCCATCTATGCAAGCAGGTCCCCGATTCGGAAAAAGGACCTTAAATGGGTTAGTGGGAACTATGACATTCCGCCTGAACATCTTTATGACCTTCCCACAGGAAAGATAATCGGGACTGTTAACCTTGTTGAATGTAAAGAGTATGAATCCGATTTCCATTTCAGGCTTGACCGTGACCGTCATCTGAGCCCAGAGGGGTTTTATTCTGACAACGTAAAAGGATGGCTTTTCAAGTCACCCCGACCGATAGAACCTGTCAATTACAGGTTCAATGGTGAGGTTGTCTGGAGCCTGGCAGATACAGGCATTCTCCGGCAGAAGGTTTGATGTTCTTTTCAGGATCTAAATGTTTTATGATCGTTCTTCTTTCTTTTTCTTCTGGCCATGCTTTTGCATGTACTTCTCAATGGAGTTCTCTGAACTGAGCCAGACATTTCCTGTTTTTACAGCATTAAGTGATCCCTGTCTCGCCCTTAAACTAAGATATTCCTGTGAATAAGGGGGTCATTGGTGCAAGTTCTTCGAGGTGTACCAGTTCATTTTTCCACCATACACCGAAAGGTATGAACTTAAGCTTTCATCTACGGCATTTGCAATAAAGTTTGCAAAAGGTTCCAGGTTTCCGGCATCTGCTGATCTCAGGGCTTTGTAGTATTTTTCCCCGCCCTCTTTTTTCAGGACGATCGGAGGGTAATTTTTCTCCATCAGATCGAGATTTGTTAGCAACCTTGCAACTCTTCCATTCTCGTCAATGAATGGATGTATCTCAACAAATCCATGATGCAACATTGCGCTTGCTTCAATAATGATGCTCCTGGAAGAATTGATCTTGTTGAAAAGGTCATCCAGTATTTTCAGTATCTTTGACCGCTCAGGTGGGGTTTTACGGAATCGATTATCCTCATGTTCTTTGTTCGGTATCTTCCTGCATCTTCAAGTATGCTCTTTGTTACGTTCTCATGAAGCTGCTGGACTATTATGTAGTCTATAAGCCTCTTTTTCTTTGAAATTTCTTCTATAAGGTCAAATGCCCTTGCGTTATTGCTTGCTTCAAGGTGCTCCCTTAAAGATTTACCATCAATTGTGATTCCTTCTTCCAGGACAAGTTTTATCTCTGAAAGTGTCAGTGTATTGCCTTCGATAGCATTCGAATGGTAGGTATACATGATCTTCATCTCATCATGTAATCTGGTCAGGGTATCCACTGATAGCGGGCGCATGGAATTGATAGCATGGAATTGATAGCATATAATTTCTCTTCGATGCGTAATAGTAACTCTTTT
>JBNJIC010000143.1:0-4905 GCA_051749005.1 Halobacteriota archaeon
GTCTTTTTCGACATATTCTAATATCTCTCTGACCGTTTTTGCATACCCAGTTTTACCTGTTGCCTGATAGGCTTCCGAATAGGTAATTGCCAGCATGCCCTGATCGTAGAGCATCTTTTCAAAGTGCGGGACAAGCCATGAGCTGTCTGTTGAATACCTGTGGAATCCGAAACCGATGTGGTCGTAGATCCCGCCGGCTCTCATTGCCTGCAGGGTTCTCTCCACTATCTCCAGTGCTTTTACATCACCGCTCCTGTGCCAGTATCTCAACAAGTACAGGAGGTTATGCGGAGATGGGAACTTTGGTGCATCTCCAAAGCCTCCGTTCTCTTTGTCGAAGGTCGCCTCTAGATGCTTAAAGGCAAGATACAATGTATTCTCTCCGATTGTATCTTTTACGGTAGTTTCCTGAGCAGTCTTATCTGAAAAATGTGAGATTACCATGCTTGTCTGTTCATCAACCTTATCACGCTGGTTGATCCAGATCTCGTTTATCCGGGGAAGAAGGTCTATAAGCCCAATTCTTCCGGCAATGCTTTCCCGTGGAATATATGTTGCAACAAAAAAAGGAACCTTTTCAGGTGTCATTATAATAGTAAGTGGCCAGCCACCTCTTCCGTTCATTGCCTGGCAGATCTCCATGTAGACTGCATCAATATCAGGTCTTTCTTCCCTGTCTACCTTTATGGGTATGAAATTATTATTCAACAGGCCGGCGACTTCCTGATGCTCAAAGGATTCCCCTTCCATTACATGGCACCAGTGGCATGTGGAATATCCTATTGAAAGGAAGATCGGCCTGTTCTCCTCTTTTGCTTTTGTGAATGCTTCTTCTCCCCATGGATACCAGTTCACAGGGTTGTAGGCATGTTGGAGAAGGTATGGACTTTTCTCGTTGATCAAACGATTCGTTTTCTTTCTTGCTTCATCTTGTTTTATCATTCGTTACCCCCGATGTTTCCCTTATCTGTTTATTTTATGTGTAAGTTTTTGTGATTGAACTTTATTATAATTTGTGTGAGCGTCCATGAGTTATGACTTTATCTGGCTCTTGTTTCCAAAAAGTATTATGGAAAACCTTAAATGAGTTGGAAATTTATGCCTATTAACGGTTTGAATTTAAAGAAACAGACCTTTTCAGAATTTAATAGGATGGTAAAAAATGAACAAATTAACGGCATTTGTAGCAGTGCTCATGCTTGTCGCGGTTGTTGCATTCTCCGGTTGCACCGATAACACAACAGCTGAAGGCGAAGAGATTGAGACAGCTACCTTTATTGTGGGGACAGAACCAACGTTCCCTCCATTTGAAATGACAGACGAATCAGGTACAATTACCGGTTTTGATATTGACCTTATCAAGGCCATCGCTGAAGACCAGGGATTCGAGGTTGTAGTACAGAGTATAGGATTTGATGCGCTGATCCCTGCTGTGCAAAGTGGTAACATCGATATCATTGCATCCGGTATGACCATCACAGAACCACGTGAGGAACAGGTTGATTTCAGTGCACCATATATTGATGCAGGCCTTGCAATTGCAGTTGCAGCTGATAACGGGGATGTTGCCAGCGTGGATGATCTTGAGGGTCTTGTTGCATCAGTACAGATCGGTTCAACAGGCCATGCAAAGGCTCAGGAACTTCTGGATGCAGGTATTCTTTCAGAGGTCAAGACATTCAATACAGTTGATGTTGTCATGATGGAACTTGTCAATGGTGGCGCTGATGTTGTGATCAACGATCTGCCTGTTACCCAGGCATACATGGTCCAGCAACCAGGAACCATTAAGATCGCAGGCGAAAAACTGGAAAGTGAATCATACGGTTTTGCTGTCAGAAGTGGCAATGAAGAGTTGCTTTCCATGATCGATGCAGGTCTTCAGAATGTTATTGAAGACGGGACCTATGATGAGATCCAGTCCAAATACTTCAGCTAAACGATCGTTCAATATCTTGATCTGATGCGTGGTTTTTTATATCACGCATCTATTTTTGTTCAAAGGTGATCTCAAGTGGACATTCTCCAATCATATATTGGTCATATCATCAATGTAATGCCAAGTTTATTGCAAGGTGCTGTGATCACTGTAGAAGTTACATCGTTATCAGTATTCTTCGGGACAATTATTGGCATATTCATGGCCCTTGGGAAATTGTCCACAAAAAAGATATTTCATTATCCGAGCGTAATATATATTGATTTTATAAGGGGTACACCTTTACTTGTACAGATACTTCTCTTCTATTATGGTATTCCGGGACTCATCAGTAATGTTACCGGTGAACCTTTAAGGATCGACCCTATCCTTGCTGGTGTGGTGGTCTGTAGTATTAACAGCGGTGCTTATGTTGCAGAGATCGTGAGGGCAGGCATCCAGTCCATAGAGAAAGGCCAGATGGAAGCCGCAAGGTCACTTGGAATGACCCACGCCCAGACTATGAGGGACATTATCCTGCCACAGGCATTCAGGAGGATCATGCCACCCCTGGGCAACGAGTTCATTGTACTATTAAAGGATTCCTCTCTTCTGGCTGTGATAGGTGTGCCTGAACTGCTAAAGAGCGGACAGCTCTATGTTGCTACAACATTCGCATCATTCCCTGTTTACATTGGTGTTGCACTTGTATACCTGGTCATGACACTGACCATTTCACGTTTGGTACATTATTCAGAAAGGAGGCTTGGCGTTGGCAATGATTGAAGTGCATGACCTGCACAAACATTTTGGTGACTTGAAGGTATTAAAAGGAATATCGACCAAAGTTGAACCAACTGAAGTAGTGTGTGTGATCGGTCCTTCGGGATCAGGAAAAAGTACATTTTTAAGGTGCCTGAACCTCCTTGAGCTTCCTACTGCCGGCCGGATCTCAATCGAAGGAGAAGTTGTTACGGATCCTTTCGTTGATATTAACAAAATAAGAGAAGAGGTAGGGATGGTGTTCCAGCGTTTCAACCTTTTCCCACACATGACAGCCCTGAAGAACGTAGCTCTTGCACCTATCCGTGTCCGTGGATTGAATGAAGATGAAGCTAATGAGAGGGCCATGAAACTACTTCAAAAGGTTGGTCTGGTGGACAAGGCAGATGTTAGGCCAGGTGCACTTTCGGGAGGTCAGCAGCAGAGGGTTGCTATTGCAAGAGCACTTGCCATGCAGCCAAAGGTGATGCTTTTTGATGAACCTACATCAGCCCTTGACCCTGAAATGGTCGGCGAGGTCCTTAATGTTATGAAGGACCTTGCAAAAGAGGGCATTACCATGGTCGTGGTAACTCATGAGATGGGATTTGCCAGAGAGGTAGCTGATCGCGTACTGTTCATGGATGAGGGCGTTATAGTCGAAGAGGGCACTCCCGAGGATATATTCTCTAATGCTAAAAACGAAAGGACAAAATCGTTCCTGAGCAAGGTCCTTTAATAGGGCGTTCTTATCTCCAATTGTGTTTTATTTTGTTTTTTGATTTCATTTCTCTTTTCATTTTTATTTTAGTTATTGTTTATTTTACATTTTAGTTATTGTTTATTTTACATTTTTGTTATCTTTTATTTTGTTATTTGTAATTCGGCTCTGTAGAAAACCTAGCAAAATCATAATCCATTGATTGAAACTGGTAACTCTGTTCAATGATGAATAATACTTTTATAATTAATGTTAACTTCAATATCCACCATAACCCCGATGATTTCTACAGAGCAGTTGTAGTTTGTTTATATTTTTCTTCTAAAGATTGCTCATACGGCCCTATCATACTATGGAAATTCCGCATGTTTACTTATGATTCTTTTGCGATTTCTTCATCACAATATTGATTAGCTCCTGCCATAAACTCATCATCGCTGATCAGTTCGGCATGAATACTTTTAATGATAGCTTCCGAAACCTCACCTTTTGTAACCATCTCCTTGCCGGCCTCTCGGAGCGCATCATAAAATTCGTTTATTCTTTTTTTGACACTTTCTTCAGGCCAATCCTCTAATACTCCTCCGCAATTTCGGTAGACTTCCAGTACAGGATTCTGAAGGGCCATATATGGCTTAAATAAGTCAAAATTATGTTCTCCGGGGAATCCTGAATTGGCAATCATAAAGAAACGGGGATAGTGAATTCTTTCCTCGTGATAACAGCTTCCATCTTTATTTTTGTGAATATGAGGTGTTGCTGTAGGAAGCAATCTTTCATTGAATTTCTTTAGTATTGAGGTCATAAACAAGCCATAGACGGGAGTGGCCATTCCCACATAATCCGATTCAAAAAAAAGATTGATGAGATCAGACATGTCGTAATTAATCACACATTTTCCTGGAGTTTTAGTCCAGCAACTAAAACAACCACAACAATGATTGATATCATGCTCTACCAAGAATACTTCTTCTGTCTGAGCACCTGCTTGTCTGGCCCCTTCCAGTAAAGGACCAACGATTCGATGGGTATTGCTTTTTCTTCCTCGGGGACTTCCATTAAAAACAGTTACTTTCATATTAATTCTCCTTTTTTGCTTTTGTATTGCTCATTATTTAGAAGATTTGGGTTAAAAGATTTTGTTAATTTAAGGAATAAGGACAAATAAAAGAAAAGAAATCTATTATTTGAGAAAAACAAAAAGAAAATTGTGGCTCTGTAGAAATCCTCAACCGGACAAAACATAGAATCTTGACATACTTGTCAAGATTGAGTATCAATACTTTTAATTTCACTTCTTTTACCTGATATCTCTACCTTCTTGCACAGAGACTTTCCCCATGCCTTCTTTTCAGAACTGAAAACATCGTTTCAACAAGATTACGTCGATGATAGATTTCCTCATTGAATTCTGATCTCATTTTCCTTCTATATCTTCCTTTTCCCTTGATTTTTTTTCTTTCATGTTGTCGAAGTGGTATCATTGCCTTTGCTTCAAGTTTTT
>JBNJIC010000144.1:0-4871 GCA_051749005.1 Halobacteriota archaeon
TGCCCTCCGGGTGTGTGCATTATGAGATCTATGGGCCGGTCACCGACTTCCCTGATGGCCCGAAGTACCTGTTCAGCATCCTCGACATCGATGTACTGGTAGACAGGAACACCTAACATGGAAACTGCTTCTTTCCTGTGTATCATGGTAAGGACCTTTGTACCCCACATACGCTCCATCTGTTTGATCATGGAAAACCTTTTCATCTTTA
The DNA here is from genome assembly GCA_051749005.1 of Halobacteriota archaeon. Taxonomy (GTDB): domain Archaea; phylum Halobacteriota; class Methanosarcinia; order Methanosarcinales; family Methanosarcinaceae; genus Methanococcoides. Next base: position 212 of record JBNJIC010000144.1, read on the forward strand.
TCTTCCTGATCTGGGACTGGGGATAGACGAAAGCGTACAGGAAGAATATCAGAGATAAGATTATCAGAATTTCTGTGATGGTGATTTCGGAAATCGAGATCAGAATAATACCCCCGGACCAATTTGTACTCCCAATTTATGCACAATGCACAATTTGAGAATTTATAGTAAACATATTATAATTGGTGAATAAAATACATAATCTTACTTGTTGTTGGCAGATGATCTGGTGATTCACTAAATATACTTTTATTGCTCCATGAATTAAAGCCTGTTATATTCAGCATATGGCTGCAGTATTTGAAAAAAACCGGTTCTGATTCTTAATGAGGTCTGACAGATCATCTAAAAACCAGATTTTGAATTTTCTGTTATTACCAAAATATCTGATAAACGATAAAAGAAAGATTGAAGAAAGGGTTGTTGTTCCTTTCCCAAAATTGTCCGGTAAAACAAACAACAGAAAATTCATACCCAGCCGATCTGCTGGAGAGTGATCACATCGTTCCAGATCTTGGTCATGTGTTTAATAAGATCCCTTTCGAACACCATCAGATAGGCATAGTCTGCTGCTGCGGTCTTACCTGTTGGTGGTACCGGACCTCCCGGACCTGTCTGTGTACCATGGAAGACAGCACAAGCTGCAACGCTATTCCTTTCCTCGTCTTCTGCAAGGAAAAGCAGTTCATAATTCCCATCCGGTATTGGGGTCAGTAAGTTCTTCATCCATTCGGTGTAACCTTCCACTGTGTTTATCCCGTCCAGTGCACCCGCCTGGGCAGAGAATGTTGCATCAGGATGACAGTATTGCTTACATCCTTCCCAACCCTTCCCGGTCTCACATGCCTCATAGAATTGCTTTGCCGTTTCTAAGTTTTTGCTCACCTTTCAACCTCCATTCTCCCATCACATCTATCGTAACAGGAACTAAAAATTTTAGGTAAAATTATATTTCAGAGTTTTCCTATATATACTAAAGCCTATGGCAATTTCCAAAAGTAAGAGTCGTGTAATGTTAAAATCAAGTGGGCATTTTGAGGTAGTTCTAATTATGCCATAATTTTAATCCCCATCTTGAAAGGTATGTTGGGATCATGTGTTTATTTTGGTTGAGGATTTCCAGAAAGCATTGAAGCCAATGTATAACAGCTTATGGTATTATATTATAATCTTGAAGCAAAGATAAAGCGGGAACAATAGGACACTGAGATATTTATAGTAGTGTCTCTACTCTATTTTATTGGCAACTGAACAACCATTCCTTAATTTTAAAAAAGTAACAATTTCAAAATTAACATCAAAAAAGACAGGAGAAGGGCTATCACCCTTCTGAGTTCTGTATTGACTGGATGATCTTCTCCGCTTCATCTATTAAATCATCAGCCTGGTTTTCATTCAGCTCTCCGGACATTTCCATAGTCTCGACAAAACTTATAAAGTCTTCCAGTTTCTTGATGGCTTTATCTTCATCTCCCTTCTCGAGTTGTTTAAGTGCATTGTCGAGTTTTGCTTTGAGAGCTGTTTCGATACCTTCATCTGATTCCAGGCTGTCTATATCTTCTTTCAGATTTTCAATTGACTCATCCGGAGTTTCCAGAGTGAACATATAGATATCCGAGTTCCAGTTTCCATTACGTTGATCTTCCCACACTATTCTGTTTTCGTAGATTGCAGGATATACTTGGCTATATTCGTTTGTAGTTATCTGGAATTCCTCTCCTGAAGTGAGGTTATACATATAGATGTCAGTATCTTCATCTGATTCATCAAACCAGACAACCCTGTCTTCATAGATTGCGGGGAACCACTGGTCAGATTCCTTTGTTATTAGTGGAATCTCTGTTTCAGTGGTGATATTATACATGTAGATATCCCAGTTACCGTTACGCAGATCCTGCCATACTATCCTGTCTCCATAGATTGCAGGATATTCCTGCCAGTATTCGTTTGTAGTTATTGGAATTTCTTCTCCTGAGATGTTCATGTAAATGTCCCAGCTGCTATTACGGTAATCCTGCCATACTATAACATCTCCATAGATTGCAGGTATCATCTGATTAGATTCGTTTGTAGTTACCTGGATTTCCTCTCCTGAGGTGATGTTATACATGTAGATATCACAATAATCCCCATTACGGTAATCCTGCCATACTATCCTGTCTCCATAGATCGCAGGCCATTCCTGCCAGTATTCGTTTGTAGTTACTGGAATTTCTACTCCTGAGATGTTCATGTAAATATCCCAGTTTCCATTGCGGTCATCTTGCCATACTATAATGTTTCCGTAAATTGCAGGAAGCCGCTGGTGAGATTCGTTTGCAGTTAACTGGATTTCCTCTCCTGAGGTGATGTTATACATATATACATCGAAGTTCGTGTACCCATTGCGGTAATCTTCCCAAACGATGAGGTCTCCGTAAATTGCAGGACGCCATTGTTCAGATTCGTTTGTTGTTATCTGATCTTCTATACCCTGTGCAAGAAGAGAGCCATTAGCTGCTACAATTCCTACACTCAGAATTATTAAAGCAATTAAAAAAGAAAACAGAATTTTGTTATTAGTTCTCATTTAATTTCTACCCCCAATATTGCAACAGAGATTAGGCTGTATATATAGTGGAGACTATCAGAAGACAGGACATACCAAAATAATTAATTTCAAAAGGCAGCTCTGCCTTTTCGACCACCACAGACGAGCGCAAACCTCTAGTTAAAGTTCATATTTTATACTATATATACATTATCAATAAATAATATATGTTATATGAAATATATTAAGACACACCATTAATAGTAACATTGTTAACATAACAGGATAATAAAAACGGATTTTAACAATAAATTATCTTGTCAGTTTTTAAGAAAATAAATCTCTTTCTTAATTATGAATACGTTTAAATCCATTTCTTGTAAGTAAACTTGAATTAATTATTTATATCAAAATTTATATTCTAAGTTACAAAGTAATGATTGTTTTCTTATTATCCTAATATCATACCGGAAGCTGGAAAATGAGTGAAATTGACAAAAGTGATCTGACTGAAAGGGACATTTGCACCAAGTTCATCACTCCGGCTATCGATAAAGCAGGATGGAACCTTCACACGCAGGTGCGTGAGGAAGTACCACTCACCAACGGGAGAATAATTGTCAGTGGTCAAAAAGTTTCCCGTGGCAAGAACAAGCGTGCCGATTACATTTTGTATCATAAACCCAATATTCCAATTGCTGTTGTTGAAGCGAAGAAGAACAAATTCGAGATTGGTGAGGGTATGCAGCAGGCCCTTGGCTATGCTGATATGGTTGATGTTCCTTTTGCTTTCAGCTCCAATGGTGATGCTTTCCTGTTCCATGATCGGTCCGGAAATTCCGATAAAATTGAACAGGAACTTTCTCTTGATCAATTCCCTTCACCGGAGGAACTCTGGGAGTCCTACTGCAAGTGGAAAGGAATTAGGGATACAGACCATAATTTAATTGAACAGGATTATTATCCGAATTTCGGAGGCAAGAGCCCACGTTACTATCAGATAAATGCGATCAACCGAACAATTGATGCCATCTCAAAAGGTCAGGACCGCATTTTACTGGTCATGGCAACAGGAACCGGTAAAACCTATACAGCTTTTCAGATCATCTGGAGATTGTGGAAATCAAAAACAAAGAAACGAATCCTCTTCCTTGCAGATAGGAATATTCTGGTAGATCAGGCTAAGACCAATGACTTCAAGCCTTTTGGCTCTGCAATGACAAAAATAAGCAAGAGGCAGGTTGACAAGTCCTATGAGATTTATCTCTCATTATACCAGGCTGTTACCGGCAATGAAGAGGAGAGGAACATCTACAAGCAGTTCTCAAGGGATTTCTTCGATCTTGTTGTTGTGGATGAGTGTCACCGTGGAAGTGCTGACGAGAACTCTGCATGGAGAGAAATTCTGGAATACTTTGATTCAGCCACACAGATCGGTATGACAGCTACTCCGAAGGAAACTGAGACGGTATCCAACATCCATTATTTCGGCGAGCCGATCTATACTTATTCACTTAAGCAGGGAATTGAAGACGGTTTCCTTGCTCCTTATAAGGTTATCAGGATCGATCTTGACAAGGATATTCAGGGATGGAGACCGCAAAAAGGTAAACGGGACAAATATGGGAGGGAAATAATTGACCGTATTTATAACCAACAGGATTTCGACCGCGAGATCGTTCTTGACAAGAGAACTGAGGTTGTTGCCAAAAAGGTTACCGAGCTTCTCAAGGGAACTGACAGATTTGGTAAGACTATTGTCTTCTGTGAGAACATTGACCATGCTGAAAGGATGCGACAGGCTATTGTAAATGAAAATCCGGACCTTGCACAGGACAGTAAGTATGTGATGAGGATCACAGGAGATGAAAAGGAAGGAAAGGCAGAACTGGACAATTTTATCATTCCCGAAAACCGCTATCCGGTCATTGCTACTACATCAAAGCTTCTGAGTACCGGTGTGGATGTGCAGACATGCAAACTTATCGTTCTTGACAAGCAGATCAAGTCCATGACCGAGTTCAAACAGATCATCGGGCGTGGAACCCGTATCAATGAAGATTATAATAAATTCTATTTCACTATCATGGATTTCAGGAAGGCAACTGAATTGTTTGCTGATCCTGATTT
>JBNJIC010000145.1:0-4714 GCA_051749005.1 Halobacteriota archaeon
GGGGGATGGATTCGAACCATCGGTCTACGGGTTATGAGCCCGTCGGGATCTCCTGGCTACCCCACCCCGCTACAGAGTGAGTATTCACGCTTGCAGCCCTTCTAACGAAGTGATGGTACATAAAGGTTGCGCATATTATGCATCGGAGGCTATATTTTTACCATTAGTACAATGATCACAAATAAGTTCATGCCATAAATCTTTAAATACATCACAACCAATAGGTGAAACGGTGAATAGATGCCACACAAATGTACCCGATGCGAAAAAATATTTGAAGACGGGGCCGAGGTCATTCTAAGCGGCTGTCCGAACTGTGGCTGGAACAAGTTCCTTTATGTTAAGGACATGGAGGAACAAAAAACAGACATAGAGGAAGCTGATGCTGAAGATCTGCCTGAGAAGGAAGAAAAAGAAGAGATCGAAGCTGCAGACCCCGCAGACAAGTTCATCAGGGAAATAGATGACATAATAGGAATTGAGCATCAGGAAAGGGAAGTTGTTGAAGAGGAAGGAGAACGTGTAGAATCCGTAAGGATACTTGGCCCGGGGTCCTATGAACTTAACCTAAACTCACTTCTTGAACGTGACGAAATTGTAATGGCTATAAAACAGGACGGTACATACGCTGTTGATCTTTCATCCACATTCCGGAAGAAAAAGAAAAAAGATGAATGAATGAATGAATGAATGATGCATTCACATCTTTTTAAACCACAGTTCATATCTCACAAATTGACACATAAATTCTGAAAGCCGGGGGGCGAATGACAGAACTTCAGGAACGATTCTGGGAGATCGACCTTCTAAGAGGCATAGCCATCATTATGATGGTCGCTTTCCATCTGGCGTATGACCTGAACTATCTGAATGCCTATGAGATCAAACTCACATCGGGTCCTTTATTCATAATAGGAAGGACCTCTGCAATACTTTTCATTACTCTCGTAGGCACCTCTCTTACACTGAGCTTTTCAAGAAAACGTCAAATAAAGAGCAAAGGAAATAACAATAATAAAGTTGAAAATTTTGGAACAAGTGAATTTATCAAATACGCAAAAAGGGGAGTGAAAATATTCCTATGGGGAATGCTCATCACTGCCGGAAGCTATATATTCCTCAGGGATGGCGTGATAATATTCGGAATACTTCACTTCATAGGAGTTGGGATCATACTCGCATACCCACTCCTGAGATACAGGATGGTAAATCTCTTAATAGCATTCCCTGTTATTGCAACAGGATTGTGGATTCAGAACTTTACTATAACAAGCATCTGGCTTTTCTGGACAGGGTTAAGGCCTGAAGGATTCCACTCATACGACTATTTTCCCATCCTACCATGGTTTGGTGTGTTGCTTATCGGAATCTTCCTTGGAAACATCCTTTATCCGGAATACAAAAGGACACCGGTACTTTCCAAAATACCTGATATTTCAGAACTGTTTCCTGTTAAAGGCCTTTGTTACATGGGAAAAAGATCATTGCTTATCTATTTGCTTCATCAGCCGGCACTTGTGCTATTGATATACGCCACAGGAATTGCAGATATAGGGCAACTATACCTTATTAATTAAATGATCTGCTAATTATCAGGTAGCACCTATCATGGAAAATCAATTACTAAAGAGAAAAAGGATATCATTCATAAGTTATTATTCATAAATTATCATTTATCACTTTATACTACGATCAGAAGAAATCAGAAAGCCTTGATTGTTTCTCATCCATCTTTTCAAGTTTGGTTACTCCAACACCAACCAGCCTGAGCTTGCCCCTGCATCTGAACTCCTGAAGAAGCATCTTTGCCGTCCTTTTGATGGCAATGAGATCACTTGAGTAAGCACCAAGTGTCCTTGCCCTTGTGTATGTGGTAAAGTCCTCAAGTCTTACTTTAATGGTAACCGTCTTAAAAAGATACTTCTTTTTCAAAAGGGAACCATGTACATTCTCTGAAAGGTTTTCGATTACTTCTTCCACATATACCATATCTGAAGTATCACGTTCAAAGGTGTCCTCCTTGCTGATGGACTTTACATCACCTTTCTCCACTACAACACGTTCATCAACACCATTCGCAAGCTGGTGCATAACAAGACCGAACTTTCCGAAACTTTCACGCAGCTCCTGCACATTGTAAGCTGCCAGGTCACCAATGGTCCGGATCCCCATCTCGTAAAGTGTGGAGGAGGTCTTTTTGCCTATACCCGATATAGTTGAAACATCGAGAGGATGAAGAAAACTTCGCACACCATCAGGGCGCACTACAGTCAGACCATCGGGTTTTTTATAATCGGATGCTATTTTCGCAATAGATTTGTTCGGAGCCACACCTATGGAACAGGTGATGCCCTCTTTTAAGTGAACTTCCTCCTTGATCTTTAATGCAAGCTCTGATGCAGAATCATAATCCGAAACCTGGTCGCTGACATCAAGATAGGCCTCATCCACACTAACCTGCTGGAACTTGGTAGAGTATCCCCTAAGGATCTCCATTATACTAGAGGAGACCTTTTTGTAGAGTGGCATGTTCACGCGAAGATAGACAGCGTCGGGACAGAGTCGATATGCCTTTGAGATGGCCATGGCTGAATGTATGCCATATTTTCGCGCCTCATAGGAACAGGTGCTTACAACACCCCTGCCCTCTCCTTTCATCGGATCAGAACCCACAACAACAGGCAGGCCTCTGAGAGAAGGATCTGCTGAAACCTCTACAGAAGAATAAAAACTGTCCATGTCAACGTGGAATATTATCCTGATGTTCTCACCTTGAAGGCACATGAGCGGCATTATTGAAAATATTTGTGGACATCTTCAGAGACATTCCTGAGTTCAGTCCAGAGATACATAATCAGGAAACCAAACAGCCATCGATCAATTGATCAAATGATCCTGGCAAAGGATTTTATGCATAGAAGATGTGAAGATGACTAATAAGTATACCTGCATAAGCATCAGGAAAAACCGGAAGATAATCATGTACCAATACATAGCAATTGCAGCATACTGTGTAGTCATTTTCCTGACACTGAGAGATATCAGAATATTCCGCCGTACAGGAATAGCATCATACAGGAAAGGAGCAATCAAGGGACTTGTAGCATCTACCTTGATACTTGCAGGAACGATCCTTGTGGGTGTGAATCCCGAAATCGGACTTGTGATCGTTTTCATAGGCCTTTACATCAATCGCAAAGGAACACGTGAAATTGTGTTCAATGATGCCGGCACCCTTGACCGTCTTCTGGGGAAAACAGACATTAAATGATCATAACAGTAAATGAAAAGCCGGTAAGATTTAAGACCCAATCCAAAAGGTATAAATGTAAAGGTTTTCTATAAAGGCGATAATCATAATCATATCTATCTAAATCATAATGGAGATATACAATGGGAAATATCAGACAGACAAACATCAAGAACATTGCATTCCGCCTGATCGACAACCACGGAGAAGTTTTCACAACAGATTTTGACGAGAACAAGCGCCTAGTTTCAGAATACACAACTATAGAGAGCAAGGTTATCAGAAACCGTGTCGCAGGCTATGTAACACGTAAGATCGCACATCCAAAAAAGATTTAATCTTAAGGAAGTGGATCTTTTATGTTCGAAGGAGTATTACCAGCTATCATCACTCCTTTCACAAAAGCTGACAGTATCGACAAAGAAGGTTTACAGCAAAACATCAAATTTGTCGAAAATGGTGGGGTTTCAGGGATCGCCGCCTGTGGTACAACCGGGGAATCGGCCACATTGTCCACTGCGGAACACATGGAGCTCATTGATATTGCAGTTGATTGTGCAAAGGTGCCCATACTTGCCGGAACAGGTTCAAACAACACGGCAGAGGCAACAGAGCTTACAAAGCACGCAGAAGATGCAGGGGCAGACGGTGCTCTTGTAATATCTCCTTATTATAACAAACCGAACAATGCAGGACTTATCGCACATTTTAAGGCTGTCGCGGAAGCTGTGGAAATGCCTATCGTGCTTTACAACGTACCATCCCGCACAGGGCAGGACATGCCACTTGAAGTTATATTTGAACTTGCAAAAGTGGATAACATAATTGCTATTAAGGAAGCCAGTGGAAATCTTGACAAGGTCTCACAGATCATCGAGAATACAGTGGATGAGAATTTTAAGGTCATATCAGGAGAGGATGGCCTCACCATGCCAATAATAGGCCTTGGCGGAAGCGGAGTTATTTCCGTGGTCGCAAATGTTGTACCTGAGAAGATGGTAAAGCTTGTAAATGCGACAAAAAAAGGCGACCTTAAAACTGCACAGCAGCTTCACTATGAGATGGCACCACTTATCCGTGCATTGTTCACAGAAACAAATCCGATACCTGTCAAGCGTGCAGTAGAGCTTATCGGACTTAATACAGGTCACCTGAGACTTCCTCTTGCACCTATCAGCACTGAGAACGAACAGCAGCTTGTCGAATGCCTGAAAGAACTGGGGTGTATCTGATGATAAACGCAGCAGTTACAGGGGCTTCAGGAAGGATGGGGAAGCTCCTCATCGATAACATTATCCAGATGGATGGAATCCGGCTTTCTGCAGCCTTTGACCTTGTGAACATAGGCAAAGATGTCGGAGAAGTAGCACAGCTTGGAAAGCTTGATGTTGAAGTCTCTGATGTTGCAGACATGGCAGCCGTTCTCAAAGAATCAAAAACGGATGTAGTGATAGATTTTACAAT
>JBNJIC010000146.1:0-4629 GCA_051749005.1 Halobacteriota archaeon
GGTCCGTTGTCATAATGCCGTGAACCTCTTTCCAGAGCCATATCTCGTCTGCATGGATAGCAGCACCTACGATGGATGCGGTGAAGTCAGAACCGCCACGTCCCAGGGTGGTGATAATGCCTTTTTTGTCCTCTGCAATGAACCCGGTGATGACCGGGATCGAGGTATCCAGAAGTGGTGAAATGTTGTTCTCCACATGTTCATAGCTTTTATTGAGGGGGTGTGCATTTCCGTAATCACTTGTAGTGATTATGCCTGCCTCTCCACCTGTGAAAGGCATTGAGTCAGTTCCAAGTGAGCATATGGTCCCGCTTATTATGGGAACTGCAAGCCGTTCTCCGTATGATGAGATATAATCAATAGAACGTGGTGTAAGCTCGCCGAGGTAGCAGATGCCGATAAGTGCTTTCTCAAGTTCGTCTATGCGGCTGTCAATGGTTTCAATGACCTCGTCAGCGATCCTTTCATCGTCAATCGCAAAGCCGATTGCATCGTAGTGCTTTTTGGCAAGGTCTGTCATAAACTCCTTGATCTGGGCAACCTTCCCTTTCTGTGATGCTTCCGCTGCATTTTTGAGCAACCCGTCAGTAACACCACCAAGGGCTGAAGTTATTGCAACTACCTCATTACCGGCTTCCTTGTAACTGATCAAAAGTTGCGCAACATGGCGTATCTTTTTTCCATCAGCAATGGATGTGCCGCCAAATTTCATTACATATCTCATAGTCTGATCACATTCTGTATTAGGCTTGATTTGAAATGTGGCTATAAACACGGCAGTGTAATATAAAGATTATGAAAGGCGGAATTCATTTACCTTCTATTTCCTGTTAATGAAAAGAAAGAGTTGATCAGCTGAACTCTTTCTTAAAGAAGAAGACTGTAAGTCCAAGAAGTACAGCAACCACGATGTAGGTTACTGCTGTGGAGCCGATCGCATCTCCGGCAGATTCAGAAATCCTTCCGGTTACGTTACCGGTTGCGTTCTCACCACCACGTATGATCTCGTCTACTTTTTCTGATGTGGAGGTATCTTCTTCAGGCTCACTGTCCTCTGCTGAGGTCTTTGCCTGAACTGTGAATGAGGCATCCTTAGAGGACACGCTACCGTCGGTTGAAACAGTTTCGATGAGTACTTCGTGTTTTCCCCTGTCAAGTTTGTCTGTAACTGCAGGATATGATCCTTCATTGACATCGTATCTGGTATCTATCTTTTTATCATCAATATAAATAGTCACCTTGGAAGTATCGTCCCCAAGCTCATAGAATATGATGGCCCTTTCATCCTCCCTGACATTATTGCCTGAAAGTCCCTCTACTCTTATATCAACATCCGTTTCAACTTCGACATCCTCTTTTTGTGAGATCTCCTTCAGGAAGAGTATGTGGTTCTCACTGCTCTCAAAAAAGTCATAAATTTTTGCAATGAAGATCGTACGGGTCTCTCCGTTCACATTTTTATAGTAACTGAAAATGTCACCTGCTTCCATTTCCTTTACTTCTTTGACCACATGGCCGTTCTTTTTCAGCGTAACTGTGATGGTCTGCTCATCCACATCAAGGCCGGATGCTGAAAGGGTGTAACCTTCTTCCAGTTCCATTTCATCCCCTATATCTACAGAATCCGACCTGTCGTATATCAGGAAGTCCTTTGTGCCCCTTGTAGGGTCCCGGAACTGTTCGATCCTTATCCTTGTGGAAGTATCCTTTCCGCTGCTTACAAGTTCTTTAGGAGTGACACGGAATATCAGGTATTTTTCATCCTCTTCGTCGTCATCTTCTGCTTCGACGGTGAGTATGTATTCGAAAGGTTCTTTCTCTTTGCCGGTCCCTTCACCATCTTCTACCAGTTTTCCGTTGTGACGCACCTCTACCCAGACATCCCCGTTATTCTCATTGATATCAACGATCTGGAGTGTGTATCCCTGGGCAAGGGATAGTTCCGTATCTATTTCCACAACACTGTCAGAATAGTGTATTATCGGTTCGGTCGGATCAATGGATGCTGTAGCTGTTGCTGCAAACAGCATGGTAAATATTGCTATGAGTACAAAATTTATATATTTCATTAAACCTCACCATTCAAGAAGCACATTTAAACATTGTTAGAATGAGCATATTGTCTTTATAGTTTTGTCGATACCTTCATCAGAAGGTTACATGATTATCATACAAAAAGAGGTGTATCATTGAAATATATTATTCTCATCGGCGATGGAATGGCGGATTATCCCCTGGACGAACTGGGAGGTAAGACGGTTCTACAGAAGGCCAGCACTCCGAACATGGATTTCATGACAAAGAAAGGCCTGGCAGGTCTTGCGATCAACGTTCCTGAAGGGCTGCCTCCGGGAAGCGATGTCGCGAACATGTCTGTCATGGGATATGATCCGGACGTTTATTATTCAGGGCGCGCTCCTCTTGAGGCTGCCAGTATGGGAATCCCTCTGAAGAATAATGATGTTGCTTTCAGGTGCAACCTTATTACATTGAACGATGACCACATTGCAGACCACAGCGCAGGCCACATTACAAGCGGGGAAGCAAAGGAGCTTATGGAGACCATCGACCGTGAGCTTGGTACCGATGAACTGAGGTTCTATCCGGGTATCAGCTACAGGCACCTCCTGGTGGCATCCAATGACCTTGGTGCTAAAGCCGATTGTACTCCTCCGCATGATGTGATAGGCAAATCAAGGAAAGACTACATGCCAAAGGGCGAAGGCAGTGATGTTCTTTCCAGACTGATCGAGGAATCTATACCGATACTTGATAATCATCCTGTCAACGAGAAGAGGGTAAAAGACGGAAAGAATCCTGCAAATTCCATTTGGTTCTGGGGCCAGGGGTATGCTCCCTCTTTCCGAACATTCGATGAGCTTTACGGACTTACAGGTTCTGTGATCTCGGCTGTTGACCTGATCAAAGGTCTTGGCATATACGCCGGTCTGGATGTCATCGATGTGCCGGGAGCAACCGGATATCTTGATACCAATTATGTTGGTAAGGCAGAGTATGCCATGGAGTCCCTGAAGGAAAGGGATATTGTGGTGGTCCATGTGGAAGCTCCTGATGAGGCAGGTCATATGGGTGATCTGGATGCCAAGATCAAAGCCGTCGAGGATTTCGATGAAAAGGTAGTGGGCACTGTCCTGCGCGCTGCAAAAGAGGCAGATGGGGACTACATGATAGTTGTTCTTCCGGACCATCCTACTCCGATAATTCTCAGGACCCATACTTCCGATCCGGTACCGTTCGTAATCTATTCTACCGTGGAGGAAGATGTGGATAGTGTTGAAACGTTCGATGAGGATTCCATGAAAGGAGGTTCCCTTGGTACTGTCCGTGGATGTGATCTTGTCCGTATGCTCATTGATAAAGCAAAGCAGGAATGATCTTCCTGCATTCATCTGCTTTTGAGTTCCGTTAGTTTTTTATCTTTATCTGTTGTATCATCTCACACCTAAATTTTAAGGAGTGGAGTATATGAAATTTGGTTTAACACGTAGGGGTCCCTCTGGATTATCTCGCTGGGATCCATTTGAAGAGATAAGACAGACACAGGAACATCTCAATCATCTTTTCAGGGAGGTCTCACCTTTCGGAGGCTGGCCTGAGGGAAGTTCGTTCACGCCATTGGTGGATATAAAGGAAGAGGATGAAAATGTTGTAGTTACTGCTGATCTTCCCGGAGTTGACAAGAAAGATATCAACGTAACTGTAAAAGACAACATCGTTGAGATCAGTGCGGAATGCAAAAAGGAAAGTGAGGAAAAAGAAGAAGGATACACCCAGAGAGAACGCACCTACAGCCGTTTCTCAAGGTCTGCCGTACTTCCTTCCAATGTCACCGATGAAGGTGCAAAGGCAAAACTTGAGAATGGTGTGCTTACCGTCACCCTTCCAAAGACAAAAGCTGAAGAAAAACCTAAGATCATGATCGAGTAATTTCGATCATTATTCTTTTTTAGATCCCGATCAAGATTCTGTTTGCGGCATCAGCCAGAGTTTATCGTCATATTTTGCTCGGTCGGGGTAACTCTCATCATCGCCGCAGTCCCGAATATATGGATAGTATTATTTATTTTTGATGCCATTCCCCTTCCCGAGGTATCATATTGAGGATGGAACTTTTTACTGTGGATGACCTGCCGCTTATTCAGAAAGGGGATAACCTTGCGGCTATGATATGTGAGCGCACGGAACTTGAGGACCATGATTGTGTGGTGGTCGCTTCCACTATCGTAGCCAAGGCCGAAGGGGCAATGGTATTGAAAAGTGATGTCAAACCATCCGAACGTGCAATCAGCATTGCGGATCGCCTGGGAAAAGATCCTTCACTTGTACAGCTGGTACTTGACAGGAGTGTGGAGGTACTGGTCGACTATCCTTTGCTGCTGGTGGAGAACCTTAACGGCCATGTTAGCATCAATGCAGGTATTGATGATTCCAATGTTGAAGATGATTATTTCCTTGAACTTCCCCCTGATCCGGACACTTCAGCAAAAGCAATATCTCAAGACATTGCAGAGGTATCAGGCAGGGATGTGATAGTTATTATCACGGATACTAATGGCAGGGCTTTCAAGAGAGGTCAGACCGGAGTTGCGGTAGGTGTCTATCGTATGC
>JBNJIC010000147.1:0-4305 GCA_051749005.1 Halobacteriota archaeon
CGCCCAGGCCGTGTTGATCTCGTCCAGCGGTACCGGTTCGGTCCATTGTCCTTCGGTCGGTCCCCAGGCTTGCGACAAGCTGGCTTCGGCGGTGCCGCCGTAGGCGCCCATGTTGATGATCTCGCCATGGGGGAAGGGCTCGTCGCCGATGGGGCTGTTCGGGTTGCCCGCATTTGCTGCAACTGCCCTTATATTTGGAATACTCCGAAAGGAAATGGCATTACAAATACTGGCGGTGCTTGCCGGGACTGCAAACTTTGCCCAGGTACTTACCCCTATACAGATGTACTCCTTTGCGGTAATTACAACGATATACATCCCGTGTATTGCAACCATAGCAATACTAAAACATGAGCTTGGCTGGAAGGATACTGCATTAATATCCATGTTCACGATCTGTCTGGCACTGGTGGCGGGTTTTATTATAAATGTGGCCGCAATGATGCTTTAAGAGTGCCTTTTTATTAAAAGATCCTTGATGATCCTATTTCGGCAGATTTTAATAGTACTAAATTAACAGTGTTATAATGACCCGTATCACAAATGTGCCACAAAAGAATAGTATAAGTGCCCTGATCGATATTTTTGAAATGAGCAATATGCGTGAGCCTTTCCTTGATGAGGTTGGCAGCATGCTCGAGTTAATGGGTACTCATGGTTCAATTACCGAAGGGGCAGTGGCTTATGAGGATGAAGAGATCTATCATGTTCACACGATGAGCATTATCTCTCCTGTAAAAAAGAAGTGAGTTCTCATTTTGTTAACAATAGTATTATTAAAAATAATCTGAGCTTTAAAGGCTCAGGTTTAAAAGTTTTTCAATTTCCATATTGATCTCAGGGGTGGAACCTCTGTAGAAACTGTGGTCACGTATAACATTACCTTCCATTGTCAGTCCGTCAATGTGACCATACCAGTAGATGACCATTCCTGTCCCGTAGTCCCTTTCGTAGTATTGGTACTGTTTTTTCATGTAATGTGTATGCTCTTTTTCATCACCGAACATTGCCTTGCTCTCTATCCAGAGTATCTCCACACCATCGACGCAGATAGGCTCTTCCAGCAGGAAGTCCGGGGTCTTCTGCATCCCCATGTCCCTGAGATCCTCTTCGGTATTATATTCGATCTGCTTATAGACAAGCCATTTTTCAATAATTTCCTCTCCCATCTGTCCCCGGACCGACTGTGCCCTGTGAGCTTCAGGGGAAAAGAAATGATCTTCATTTATGGCTTCGGAGATCTCTCTTGAAAGTCGCCTGTCTTTCAATGAATCAAGGTTTTTCAGGACGTATTTCTTGGAGTGCCCAAGTTCCTTGATGATGACTGAAGCCATTAGAGTGGCCGGAACTTCATTGTTCTTTGCCAGAACAACGATGCTCATGCCTTTATTCCAGAGGTAGAGGTAGTTTTTGCTTTTGCTCTGAATGCTATGCATTTTCCTCTTTACCTTAGAGACCATTTTCTGGTTGAGTATTGCTGCAATTACTCCTGTGGGCTCTTTGAACTTTATAGCCAGGTCATCGATGTTCTCGGGATAGTTCACACTTTCATATATCCGGAGATAGGTATTTTTATCCATTATTAACCTCTTTATCTTTGAACCTGTGCAGCAGTATACAGTCTTCACATTGTTTCTTTCCACAGTAGTTCTTTGCATATTCTACTATCAAGGCATGATATTCCTTGTATAATGGAACGTCAGGCGGAAGTTGCTCTTCGAAAAGTCTTTGAAGTTGCATATAGTTGCCTTCAATTCCAATACATTTCATAATGCGCGTTGTATACGCGTCAATCACGAACTTTGGCTTGTCTGCCGCATATAGAACAATGCTGTCTGCAGTTTCATTCCCCACGCCTTTGAGCGAGAGCATAAGTTCTCTGAGTTCATCCCGGGGTAAACTGAAGATGCTATCCATTCCCGATGTGGCAAAAAAGCCTGCAATATCCTTAAGGCGCCTTGCCTTCTGCCTGTAGAAACCGCAACATCTGACAATCTCTTCGATATTTTCAACATCTTCTTCTGCCAGTCTCTCAGGCTCTATCAGATCGGAGTTCTTGAGGGCGTCTATGGCCTTTTCAACATTTGTCCACTTGGTCTGTTGTGTCAGTATTGTACCGATGACTACCTCAAAAGGGGTATCAGCAGGCCACCATTGCAGATGCCCGATCTTCCCGAGGAGTGCCTCGTAGATTTCACTGACAAATTCGTTTTGCATCTGCCTTAGAAAATGTTTTCTTATTATATAATATGGGCGTTTATACAAAAAATATAAAAAAAGGTAGTCAGTAGGGCAAGAACTTTTCAAAACACCTGGTAAGTGTATGTATATAATATTTGGATTTGCCCGGAACTCTCATTTCCAGAAATCCTTCTCATAATCCTCAGGCAGGTCATCAAGATTCATTATCTTATCAAGCTTGCTTTTTGCTGGACTGTCCTTCTCCTCAGCCCCCTCACTTATAACCTCTGTATCCTGTTCTGCCACAGTAGCTTCATGCGAATGGATTACCGTTGTATATTCGGTTTCCATCACTATTTCTTCCTTGATCTGCGGTTCGGTGATCACCGTCTTTTCTTTTTGGATAAACGTTTCCTGTCTAACAGGTTCACTTTTTGTCTCAGGCTGCCTTTCTTCTCTTTCAACACCTCTTTTGGGAGCTGATGTGAGTGATGATGGTTCATACCCAAGGCGCATACGGGTCTCTTCGGCATAATTGTCAAAAACACGCTCTGACTGATTGCCTTGTTTATGAGTTGAACGGTATCCTATGGTACAGTTCTCCTCGCCCGTCCTCCAATCCACATGGAAGAGGTGGCATTCTTTTCCCTTGCATTGTAATCCATTGTCCAGTGGGCATCTTTCGGGTAAAACCATTTAAAACCACTCCGGGTTGTTTTCTTTTTAAAGCTTTTTCAGGAAGTCTGCAATGAGAGGTGCAACACTGATTTGACTCTGTGCTTTTTCCAGTGTGTCGGTGGAAATTACCTCGTGGACACCCGCATTGTAAAGTCTCAGGACACCGTTCTTGGTGAGGACCGGATGAACGCATGCGATGTAGACATCCTTTGCACCCTGGCTGCGCAACAGTTTTATGGACTCTGCCATAGTACCGCCTGTTGCGATCATGTCATCGATAAGTATGATCTCCCTGCCGCTCACCTCGATGTTCTTTGTCTTGATGGTGACAGTATCTCCCGAAAGCCTTGTTTTTTCGAGATAGTCATATTGGATTCCAACATCTGCTGAAGCACTCTCTGCAAGTGCGATGGCTCCGGCATCAGGTGAGATGATCAGTGGATTTTCCAGGTTGAGTGACCTGATGTAGTTTCCCAGAAGGTGGGATGCATCAAGATCGAAGGAATCTGCACTGAAGTGCTCAAGTATGCTCTTCTCATGAATATTAATTGTAATGACCCTGTCTGCCTTGATGGTGCGGGCAATTGCACGGGCACTGATGGCCTCCCCTGATTTGAATATCTTGTCCTGCCTTGCGTATCCCATGTAAGGTATGACCACGGTTATTGTGGGGGCATCTTCACATGCGTCTATTAGCTGCAGCAGTGAAATGAGGTCAGAGTCAGTTGGTGTGCTCTGGATGATCGTGACGTCATCAGTTATATCGTCAAGTACTCTTGTATAAACCTCTCCATCGGGAAATCGGTTGAACTCGCAGAGTGAAGGTTCCATTCCTAGTTCTCTTGCAACTCTTGATGCGAGTAACTGTGATGCAGGTCCTGCTATGATTTTCAAAGAATTACCTCTCTAATGTAACTTTTAGTAGTGATCAGATGTTATAAACAATATTTCCCTTCTATTGCATTGAACCATTAAAAGTCATTGCTTTGTCAGTTGTTCCTTAACTTTCTTTACAACATGAATTTCTTTGATAGCAGTGAACGGATAATTGCCTGTATCGTCCTTTTCAGCAGATTTGACCATGTCCCATATTGTAAGCAGTGCCACGGAGACTCCGGTGAGGGCTTCCATTTCTACTCCGGTCTTTCCTATAGACCTGACCTCGACACTGGCTGTCACTTCAGAATCCCCTACCTCGAACTCCACGTCCACTGAGGTTATGGGTATCTGATGGCACATGGGTATTAACTCCGGTACTCTTTTGACCGCTAAAATGGCGGCAGTCCTTGCAGTTGCAAGGACATTTCCCTTCTTAACGTTTCCGGATCTGATACTTTCGATGGTGGGTGCTGTAAGACTTATACTTCCTGAAGCTGTGGCACGCCTGCTCACAATTTCCTTGTTACTGATATCGACCATGTACGCACGGTCATTCTTTATGTGACT
>JBNJIC010000148.1:0-4146 GCA_051749005.1 Halobacteriota archaeon
AAAAGAAGAAACTGAAACTGAAATTTTTGTACTGGAGGTCAATGGTACGCCTTCAGTAGCAGGTATTTATAAAGCATGGGGAATTAATGCAGCAGAAGATATCATAAAAGATGTTATCGAAGAAATATAAAATATTCATATTGATCGGGGACCTTTCAGATGGCAGAATATAAACAGTGTATAGTGATCAGGGATGATCTGAAACTCTCAAAAGGAAAACTTGCTGTACAGGTAGCCCATGCTGCCGTTTCAGCTTCAGAGTGGGCCAGTCGTTCAGACCTCGAAAAATGGAAAGATGGAGGACAGAAGAAGGTGGTCTTAAGGGCAGAAAAGCTTCAGGATCTCTTCGAGCTTAAAGAAAAGGCAAGAAGGGAAGGATTGCCTACAGCATTGATCACAGATGCAGGACTGACCGAAGTACCCCCGGGAACTGTAACTGTCCTTGGGATAGGACCTGCAAAGGTTGAAGATATTGATAAGGTCACAGGTAACCTGAAATTATTATGAGCCAAAAGAGGAAACTTAATGGTATGTCGTCATTGTCTTCTAATAACTATGGCTGCCATTCTGGTACTGGCATCAGTTGCAACCTTTGGTGTATCCGATATGGTTGACACCCCGGGCATACAGGAAATACCCATACTCGACTACTTCGCATCCCAAAGTTCAAATCATATTATAAATTCAGAAGAACTGACAGTTCCAAAGGTCATCTACGAAAAAGCTAATCAACTGGAAGACAAGCCCCGCGCCACCTCAACACGTGCCCCTGCTCTGGGAATAGCAACCTCATATTACTATACTAATTTCTATGAGAACAATCCCGCAACAATAGAGCTTTTCGTCGAGAACAGGGAAGAAATGCCCATCTTCATCTACAGTTATGGAGTGCAACTGAATAACGGAAAGTTCATGGGACACGAATCCGGATACACTATCAGAAAAAATGAAAAGAAAAGTATCGGATTTATCTGTCTTGATGTGCCTGAAGATGTTGATTCCATGGACCTTAAGATAGGATTTGGAATATTTGCACAAACAAGCTCAGGTCAATGGTATGATTATGGAACACAATTCCTGGATGAAATAAGCATAGAGGTGATGCCCGGGGTCAATGAATCCATTGTTGAATACATATCCAACAAAGAACCCCTGTTCACCATTACAAATGAAAAGGTAGACCCCAGGAGTGAAAATGTGCGTGCACTTGCCGCCTCCGGTGCAATGGCATATCCGGGAGAGTACAACATATATCAGGTGTGTTCACTTTTCGACCATGTGAAGAGCAACATAAAATATATGACAGACCCTCGAGGTGAGGATTACTGGGCCACACCTGAAGAGACATTGAAAGTAAGTGCAGGAGACTGCGATGATTCTGCAATCCTGCTATCATCCCTTATAGAAGCAATCGGTGGAAGTACGCGCATTTACTTAACCGACACTCATGCCTTCGCCACTGTATACATCGGGAAAGACGAAGTTGCAAAGGAGAACATCGATGCAGTGAAAAAGTATTATGGCTGTGTTCCTGTGTACTACACTACTGATGAATACGGATCCTGGCTAATACTGGACACAACTTCCGGACTCCATGCAGGTGACCTGCCTGCAGGAGCAGTTCCAACAGATGATTCCTGGGTCTTCACAGATACCGAAACCGTCAATATAATAGACATCATTCCTGACTGATGGAGAATAACATGTACAAAGTCCCAACTGTAGAAGAGCAGATCGGTATTAACCTTTATACCAGCAATACACCCGGAATAGGGGGAGCCCTGCGCAGGCAGATCGAGGATTTCAGGGTCATCGAGATCACAAACCGCGAAGAAGGGGATAAGGGAAAATATACAATTGTTGAACTTACCAAGCATAATTGGGAAACACACCACCTGATAAGGGATATCTCAAGGATACTGGGGATCAGCCAGAAACGCATTGGTTTTGCAGGCACCAAAGACAAGAGAGCTGTTACTACGCAGAAGATCAGTTTCTATGACGTTCCTGAGGAAAGAATAGAGAACATAAAACTCAAGGATGTTGAACTAAAAGTAGTCGGCAGATCGAAAAGGAACATCGGCCTCGGAGACCTTACTGGAAACGAATTCATCATAACTGTAAGAGAGATCGATATCGACAGGGATGAGCTGGAAAGCAGAATACAGGAAACAACAGATTCCATTAAAGAACAGAGCGGAGTGCCCAATTTCTTTGGCATCCAGCGTTTCGGGGCATTGAGGCCGATCACACATGTTGTTGGAGAATCAATTGTAAGGGGAGAAATCGAAAAAGCTGCCATCGATTACATAGCAGCTGCATATCCCGGTGAGCCGGAAGAAACAAGAAAAGTACGCGAGATGGTCTTTAAAAGCAGGGACTATGCAGAGGGGCTGAAAGCGTACCCGGTACAACTGAGGTATGAGCGTGCCATGATGCACCACCTGGTCTCGAAACCTGAAGATTTTGCCGGAGCGTTTGAGACTGTGCCGATGAACATCAGGAAGATGTTCGTCCATGCATACCAGTCATACATATACAATATAATCATTTGCCAGCGTATTAAGAAAGGCCTGCCACTAAACCGTGCTGTTGTGGGCGATATCGTCTGTTTCAAGAACAAGGAGGGACTGCCTGACAGTTCCCGTGTAGAGCAGACAACTGAAAACAACCTTGATGGCATGAATAACCTCATCAAAAGGAAAAGGGCGTTCGTGACAGCACCGCTTATCGGCTATGATACCCAGATGGCCTCGGGAGTCCCGGGAGAGATCGAACGGAAAGTACTGGAACAATTTGATGTGCCACTTGAAGGGTTCAAGGTCCCCTCAATGGACAAAATGGCATCAAAGGGGCTTCGCAGGGAGATATTGCTGGGAGTGTCGCCGAATTATACCATAGGAGAAGATGAGCTTAATCCCGGGAAATACAGCATAACACTTGACTTCAGCCTTCCGAAGGGAAGCTATGCCACAACCGTTCTCAGGGAATATATGAAGGTCGAACCTTCAAGAATGAGCTGAATAGCATCAGAGCTGAAAAAAGAGAACAATAAAAAAGATAAAATTTAAAAAATGGTGAAAAAGAAAGGATGATAGCCTATTAGGCCATTCTTTCCTTGCTCTTTTTAAGCATTGCATCCATGAATGCTTTGAAAGGTGGTGATGGTCTTCCGGGTCTTGACTTGAACTCGGGATGGAACTGGGATGCAAAATAGAAGTAATTCTCAGGCACCTCTGCAATTTCCATCCTGTTCTTGTTCTTTCCTGAAAAGATCATACCTGATTCTTCGAGACGTTCAACATAATTGGGATTTACCTCATACCTGTGCCTGTGGCGTTCGATAATAGCTGGCCCACCATAGATATGTTCTGCAAGCGAACCTTGCGTTAAAGTCGCTTCATAATCACCAAGCCTCATTGTTGCACCCATGTCCATCACATTTTCCTGCTCAGGTAGCAGATCGATCACAGGATAAGGTGTATCTTCATCGAATTCGCTGCTGTTTGCACCTTCAAGTCCGGCCACATTCCTTGCAAACTCAATTACAGCAAGTTGCATACCAAGACAAAGTCCAAGGTAGGGAATGTTTTTCTCCCTTGCAAATTTGATGGAGAGAATTTTACCTTCAGTACCACGTTCACCAAATCCGCCTGGAACGAGTATGCCGTCAAATTTGGAGAGTTTTTCAACCGACTCAGGATCATCATCGAAAACTTCCGCATCGAACCATGTTATATCGAACTTACAACCGGATTCAATTGCTCCATGCTTGAGGGATTCAACAATACTGATATAAGAATCTTCAAGATGAGTGTATTTTCCAACGATAGCAACATTTACATGACCTTTGGATCTATTCATTTTCCGAACCATCTCTTCCCACTTTGTATCTTCTGTTGTGGGCCTAACGAGATCAAGTTTTTTTAAGAGGAATTCACTGAGACCTTCTTTTTCGAGCTGGAGCGGAACCTCATAGATGTCAGAAGAGTCATGAGCACTTATAACAGCTTCCACCGGCACATCACAGAAAAGAGCTATCTTGGAACGAGTGCTTTCCATGAGGGAACTCTTACACCTTGCAACAATTACGTGTGGAGTAAGAGTTCCCTCATGGAAAGCACTCGTTCCAAGATAGCTCTTTTC
>JBNJIC010000149.1:0-4123 GCA_051749005.1 Halobacteriota archaeon
AAATGAAGTAATGAAAGTTCTTAGAAACCAAGTTTCTCCGCGATCTTTGCGACCTCTTGTACAGCCTCACATTCATCGGGAAGATCAAAAAGGGGCTGCCCTTTGAGATCCCTCTCTGCGATCATGCTGTCCATAGGAACTGTTCCGATCAGCTCAAGACCAAGATCATCTGCAGTTTTCCTGATTTCTTCCTTGTTAGCGTCTGTGACCTTGTTCGCAACAACATAGATATTCCTGACATTGGTCTCAAGTTCTTCTGTAAGTTCCCTGATACGTTCTGCAGTCCTGAGTCCACGTCTTGAACCATCGGTAACCACTATGAGGTCATCAACATCACGGATGATCTTACGGCTGAAGTGCTCAAGTCCTGCTTCCGTATCAAGGATCACAACATCGTAATTCTTTACGATCTTGTCCATGATACCACGAAGTAGGTTGTTAACATAGCAGTAGCAACCGGAACCTTCCGGACGCCCCATCACGATAAGGTCGTAATTTGACATCTCTTCAAGGATCTCATATATCTTTGATTCGAAGATGGACTCCTTGTTAATATCAGGAGGGAAGTTGTCCCTTTCATCCTGCATGAACTGTTTCATATCACCTACAGTCTTGATAGTCTCACAACCAAGGGTCTCCGGAAGATTGGTATCCGGATCCGCATCGATCGCAAGGACCAGATTGTCAGTTTTTGTAAGATGGCTGATGAGAAGACTGGTTATTGCAGTCTTCCCTGTTCCACCCTTACCTGTTATTGCTATTACTTTAGTCACAGAAAACCTCGTTTACTCCTTTTTCTGGATTATCACTTTGTCGATGCTCACCTTTGCGTTCTTAAGGATAAGCTTAACACCGCTACCCCCTGATGAAGGTGGCATCATCACTGGCATACCCTGCATTGGCATTGCTGTCTGCATCATTGCTGGTGCTGCAACTGTTGCTTCTTCCTTTACCTCTTCTTCAGGCTCTTCCTCTTCCTCCCATCTTTCGACGATCGGATGGTTCTTGTCTGTAAGGAAACTTCTCAATGAATCAAGGTCAGAAGCATCTTCTTCTGTTGCAACCTTATCAGCGATCTCAGCTGGAATATCAGAAAGTACACGATCCTTAAGGTTCTTTGGCATCCATACAACACGATCCCATCCGCCATCTGCCTGGATGAACTTTGGTGACCTGAAGTAGTTGATACCGATGCCAAGGAAGCCGACTACCTGCTTTCCACCACCTGTCTGACCTGCCATTGTAGAGAATGGAAGACCATTTGGTGCAGTGCCTGCATAGTCTCTGTCTATCCAGCCAATGCCGTCTACCTCAGGTATGTAGAAACCTACTACCTCGAAGCAACCACAGGATGTGTGTGGATATTCAAAGAATGAGTGAAGTTTAATACGGTCATATTCACCACTTGAAAGTGACTTTGCCACCTCGTTCACGCCGGAGAACTCACCGGATTCCACATCGATCACATCGCCTTTAGGAATCGCGAACTGTGGCCCTTCAGGATCGACCTTTGCTGCTGCGCGGCCATCGAACCAATTGATAGCACCACAAAGTGAAATCCTGTCTGGTGTGATAACACAAACATTGGATGGTGCAAATGACTGACAGAGACTGCACCCGTAGAATGTATCAACATCCTCTTCATGCAGGTCACGGGTCCTGTCGTCCCTTGACTGGTAGATTGCCTTTACAGCACCCATCTCTTTCTCGATCTCATCAAGATCTGTTACATAAACTGCCTCAACCTTCTCAATAAATGGAAGTTCGTTCTTGAAAAGCATCATAACAGCTTTTGCGATTGGCTCAAAGGAAGTTAAGCCTTTGTCAACAGCATCCTTGCTGATACGTATCCATACATCATAACGCTGGTTCAGGTGCATCATACCCTGAATGTAGTTCTGGAAGTCGTGGTTCCTACGTTCGACAATGGACTCAAGGTCTTCTTCCACAAGTTCTCCTGCGATCTTGTAGATCATTGCAAACGGGTATCTTGAACCTTCTTCCATCTCAGAGAGGTCAGGGCCGATAAGTGTGAACCTACCGTCCTCTACCTCATCCACAGGTGTAGCTCTTACAAGCTCGTAGCCTTTTGATTTCGGTCCAGAGAGTTCGACGTACATGCCATCCTTTCTAATCCTTTCCCCTTCGAACATAGGGGAA
This sequence comes from Halobacteriota archaeon, assembly GCA_051749005.1. Lineage (GTDB taxonomy): Archaea > Halobacteriota > Methanosarcinia > Methanosarcinales > Methanosarcinaceae > Methanococcoides. The sequence goes on from JBNJIC010000149.1 coordinate 2,161, forward strand.
ATCTCAAAGGGGTATTCTTCTGCCATATTTTATCCTCCGTTTATGGTCATCTAATATTTGTAATATGATTTATGTGATTTTGTCCGGTCTTAGAGATTCTCGATCAATTCATCCAGTGCTTCAATGTGCACTTCGGGAGTGATGTTTCCGAAGGACATTGTGGCATTCTGGACATAATATCTGTCGATTGATATTGTTTTAAGTTTTGAGAAGCTCTTCAGACCTGAGTATACCTGATTGATGTAGTACTTGAAGTGGCCCAGTGTAATAAGGGTATCATACTGACCTTTTCCGTCAAGACCGTTCCAATTAGGATCACACAGATATGCTGCAAGAGCATGGACGTTGATATATTCAGCATCCACATCAGCATCTACAAAGCCCTTGATAGAGTGGCCGGTAGCTGCTACCGGCACACCAGATTTCTTTGCGATCTCGATGGCACGTTTCAATAGCTCCTCATCCTTAAGGATCTGGGATCCTACTACGAACAGAGGGCGCTTTGCCTTGGACATCATTTTACCGGCAACATTTGGCTGGATAGCCTTGGAGCTCTTACAGCCATATGTGCAGTGCATCTGGGTGTTCTTAATAACGTCGACCATGATTTAAGCCTCCTTGCAAAGTCTCTTAAGGTTGGTCGGCTGTGCTGAAACATCTGATTTCATCGCCGGTCCTGAAAGGATCTTCTTCCTCTTCCAATCGATTTCCCAACCATGTTCCTTTTCCAGTATATTCAGCAGTTCTTCACGTTTTGCAAGCGGAAGATCTGTTTCGGTCCTGACATATTTATGCCAGTCATTTGGCATGATGCCGAGGTATTTCTGACTAAGCTCGATGTAGTGTGTCAGTTTGATCATCCTTCCCATGTTGTTATCACTTGGGCGTATGCAGCTCTTTGCGAGCATCGGCATCATTTCCTCAATGGTCTCACAAGTGGTAAGCAGGTATTCCGGAGCAGCTGGGATCTTCATCTCACTTCCATCCCTTGCATCATAGACATTCCACCTCTGTTCCTCGTAAGGCCTTGCGATCAGTGCCCTGCGGTACTTTGAACCATGTGGTCCAAGAATAACAGGGATACCAAGCCTTGTGCATCCCGTACCTATGGAAGAAGCTTTCTGGGAGTAAGCACCCCATGAAACACCAACAGCACCAACACGGTTGAGTGAATAATCAGCAAGCTCTTCAAAGTTACCAGAGACCTGTTTCTGTGCAAAGATAGCTGCGACCTTGATAACGGCTGCAGTTATGTGAGCATTGGAAACACATGAACCTACATTAATAAGTCCACCACTCTTGAACCTTGCAGGATACTGTTCATAAAGTGTCAGACCATCTTCATCCTTATACATTCCAAGATCCATTGCAGAACATCCGGAAACAAGGACAATGTAGTTCCTCTGGAGCATTTCCTTCGCAATATCGTAAAGATCCTTTGTACCATCAGGGTAGTTTGAACAACCAACCAGTGCAACGATACCAGGTGTTGTACCAAGGACAAGGTTGACACCTTCTTCCCTTATCTCTGGATCGCTGATAGGTCCTCTGCCTGCTCTTACTTTTCCGATCTCATTGCGAATCAGGTTCTGAGATGACTTTTCAATGACATTAACGATATCGATATCCTTAGGACATGCAAATTCACATCTGCCACATGCGATACATTTGTCATGGATCCACTCGAATTTTGTAAAGTCACCCTCTTTTGCAAGCTTCATTGCCTGACTTATAGGCAGATTGTCAGGACATGCGATCTCACAGGCAAGACAGTGGACACATTTGTCGACCTGTTCTTTTAGCTCTTCTTCTGAAGGAAGTGCCTTGACGCCTTTCTGCTTCCTGATCTCAGACATCATCATTGCAAGCCTTGGAGCAATCTCTCCTAGCTTCTCAAAGTTGAAAAGAAGAGCTCCCGGTTCCTCCCCACTTGAAAGGTCTGCAAGGATATCTTCGACATCAT
>JBNJIC010000150.1:0-4074 GCA_051749005.1 Halobacteriota archaeon
TATCCAGTATCTACATCAGTAATAACCGAAACCCCTATTGAATATTGTGGCATTAGCTAAATGATAAATCTATGTGAAGTGGAATAATGTTTTTTAAATGATCATACTGGTCTTTAAACTCCTTTTTCTTTTTTCTATATAATATTCATTATAAAAGAAACGAATACTACGGCTCTGTAGTAATTCCTTTTCTCAAATCCAGATACTCATCTATAAGCTTACTAATAATAAGTTTCCTGTGTTTATTTGCACCACAAAAACAAGGGGGTTTGTGTTTGTTCCAGATGGTTGTCCGGAATTCCACTGAATCAACGATTTAATGGCTTGTCTAACAAAAGCTTAATATGTATCGATATAGCCATGCAAGTAAACTTTGTGCAAAAGATATATAATTCAACTAAAATATTTAAAATTAAATCTGTTGATATATAATCCTGACATCCATCCTAGGATTATACATCCAGTTTGGTTGGGAATTTATCCTGATTTTATTTTCTAATAAGATTTGCAAGTTAAACTTTAATCTTCTACTTCCATTGCATTTATTATGTCGTTGACAGTAAGTTCCCCTTTTGTCGCTCTTTTGACCATTGGATAGATATAGGAGCAGTCATCGATGGAATTCCATCTCTGTTCACCGACCTTCTGAATAATTTCGTCCATTATCTTTTCACATTTGTCACAATATCTTTTGTCAGTTTCAACTCCGCAAACAACGCACTGCATAGTAACCCTCCAATATTAAATTGGTTTGAACAGTAATGAAGTTTTTGATTATTTTCAGGCTTTTCTTTTTAATTTGGTCTTAAAAAGACTTCATCTTCATCTTCTTTTTGCAAAGCGACTTCCACATCTTTTTATCTATGCAATTTTTCCATACGATAATTAATGTACTGTTAGTACAATCATATGTCACACCTTTTTGAGGAACAGTAACGCTATTTGAACATTCTATTTAACTTCGATTCCCATGACCACAGTCGTATTTACTGAAAAGAACAAAGCTGCAGCCCAGATATCGAATATACTGGCCGGAGGCTCTGCCAGGCGAAAAATTGTAGACGGAGTTCCTGTTTATGAATTCCAGAGGAACGGTGTCCCATGGAAAGTTATGGGACTTGCAGGTCATATCATGGGATACGACTATCCTGAGGAATTCAGTAACTGGAGAGATGTTGATCCTGCAATGTTATTGGACACCGAGCCAATAAAAAAGGTAACTAAGGCCAAGTTTGGCAATGCGATCCTGAAGCTTTCGAAGGATTCTGATCTTCTCGTACTTGCGTGTGATTTTGACAGGGAAGGGGAAAATATCGGCTTTGAAGCAAGATCCATAGCCGAAAAGGTATCCGGTTCAACCGTTAAACGAGCAAGGTTCTCCTCCCTTTCAAAGAGTGAGATCGACAAAGCTTTCACTGATCTTGTGGAGCCGGACGAGAACATGGCAATGTCCGCAGAGGCAAGACAGATACTTGACCTGAAGATGGGTGCAGCATTCACTCGTTTTGTCACACTTTCCGTAAGGGAACGTGCGAGGACCAAAGGTGTACTCTCAATCGGTCCCTGCCAGACACCCACATGTGGTTTCGTCTATGAGCGTGAGCTTGCAATACGCAAGTTCGATCCGAAGGACTTCTGGAAGATCGAGGGTATTTTCAACGGAAAAGGAACCGATTTTGTTGGAGTGCACCGCGGAGGTCACATATATGATAAGGAAAAGGCGGATGCCATATTCAGCAAGCTGAAGAATTGCAGGACCGCGGTGGTATCGAAGAAGACCGTCAAGGAGATGAAGACAAATCCTCCGTTCCCGCTTAACACTAACGAGTTCCTGAAACGCTCTTCCAAATACCTCGGGGTAAGTCCCGAACAGGCCCTGGAGATCGCAGAACAGCTCTATCTTTCCGGATTTACAAGTTATCCGAGGACAGAGACCAACAAGTATGCCGATGACATGGATTTCAAAAAGATCCTCAAAGGCTTTACCAGAGGCGATTACCAGGATTTTTCCATGCTGCTTCTTTCCCAGGATAAGATCACTCCACGTAACGGGAAGAAAGATGGTCATGACCACCCTCCTATTCATCCGATTAAGGCCGGGTCCCGTGCAGAGGTTGAAAAGGCTGTCAAAATGCCCCGTGCATGGGATGTCTATGACCTTATCGTAAGACACTTTATTGCAAACCTCCTGCCTGAGGCTATCTTTGAGAAGACTCGCTTTGAGCTTACAGTGGAGGGTGAGGTTTTCGATTCCACAGGTTCTGTCCAGAAGAGTGCCGGGTGGCTTGCAGTATATCCTTTTGAGAAGCCAAAGGACAAACTACTCCCGCTTCTTGAAGAGAAGGATGTTGTGGATGTTAAGAGGATCAACAACATAAAGTCACAGACAACGCCTCCAAAGCGACTTACGGAAGCCGAACTGCTGACCCTCATGGACAAGCATGGTATCGGTACCAAGGCAACCGCCCCTTCTCATATTGAAACCAACAAGAAACGCGGTTATTTTGAGACCAAGGGCAAGACCATTGCAATAATGGATACCGGGTTCACTCTGATGGATGCACTGAACAGTTCTGTGCCCATACTTGTCAAACCTGATATCCGTGCAAGGATCGAAGCTCTCATTCAGGAAGTTGAGGATGGAACTAAGAAGTTCCCTCAGGCACTTGAAGAAGGCACTTCACTTATCAAGGAGATGTATTCCCAATTGCTGAAGAATCGCGAACTGATGGTCTCACAGATAGCAGGTACGATAACTGATGAGGCTGTAGCAGCTGATAAGAAGAATCACATCGGAACATGTCCTGATTGTGGACGTATGCTCCGCATAGTAAGTACGGACAAAGGCCGCTTCGTTGGATGTACGGGATATCCGCAATGCAAGAACACCTACCCGCTTCCAAAGACAGGTGCTTTGGCTGTGCAACGTTCCAGGAAGTGCAAAAAGGATGGTATTGCGGTTATCAAAGTGGGAAACAAATACTACTGGTCTGTTGGTATAGGTCCCTGTTTCTCATGTGAACTTGAAAAGGAATGCTTCCCTCCTGAAGTGATCGGTCCCTGCCCTTCCTGTGATGGACAGATGTTCCTTATCACCACAAAGGATTCACGTTTCCTGGGCTGCACCAAACGTTGTGGACACACTCAATCGGTTCCTAAGAAAGGACGCCTGACAGTTACGGATAAGATCTGTGAAGGTTGCGGATGGCACTTCATAAGGGTAAAAGAGCAGGGTAAGGAAGCAAAAGAATACTGTGCCAATCGTAAGTGCGAGGTTGCAGCTGCTGCCCGGAAAGAAGCTATCAGAAAGACCAGGACCAGATGACGGAACAGGTTATTTGGATTTAAGCCTGAAACCTGAAGTCTAAAACTTAAAATGAATAATTGTGACAGGTTTTAATTTTCACCTGTCCACTTTTCACCATACTTTTCGTTGAATGTTATCTCTTCAACAGCTTTCCTGGTTGAAGAGCGTTCTTTTTCCACCGGATGGCCTATAGCAAGGACTGCCATGAGCTCAAGATTTTCCGGTACTTCAAGAATGCCATTTACCTGCTCACTCTTTTTGAGTATCTCTCCAAGCCATACAGCTCCGAGTCCGAGATCCTCGCATGCAAGAAGCATGTTCTGTATTGAAGCTCCGATGGCGAGTACATCCTTGTCATGATGGTACATGGTCTCCTGGTCAAGATATACTGCTATCAGGACCTTTGCCTGCAGGACTATCTTTGAGTAATGTGTACAGTCTGCCAGTTCATTGATGGTGTCCTCGTTTTTGATGACGATGAACTTCCAGGGCTGGTTGTTAAGTCCCGATGGTGCCCATCTGGCACAATTCAGGATAGTGTTAATGTCGTCTTTGCTTACAGGGTCTTCCGTGTATTCCCTGATGCTTCTGCGTGCAAGTATGGTCTCTATAGTAGCTGACATGTTATCACAGGATCATCACAAAAAAGAATGGTTTTTCAGGACGTGTGTCCTGAAAAATATATTTTTATAATCTGCTTTTAGCTTACTCTTCGTTGAGCTCGCTGTTGAGCCATGGCATCATTGCCCTGAGCTTTTTTCCAACGA
>JBNJIC010000151.1:0-4066 GCA_051749005.1 Halobacteriota archaeon
GATTTTGATTCCCTGCCCGACACATACACCTGCCCGGTCTGTGGTGCACCAAAATCCGCATTCGTTAAGGAAGGTGGCGTAAAGGAAAAAGAGGACATCGAGACCACTGTTGCTGACAAGATCGTCGAGCAGCTGGAAGCTTTTGGTGTAAGATATGTCTATGGCATACCAGGAGACTCGAACCTGCCGCTTATAGACGCCATCAGAAGGAGCGAGAAGATACGTTTCATTCTCACCCGCCATGAGGAAACAGCTGCGTTTATGGCCTCTGCACACGGTAAGATGACTTCCGAACTTGGAGTCTGCATTTCCATTGCAGGCCCGGGCTGCACCAACCTGATCACCGGACTTATGGATGCTGCAACAGACAGAAGCAGCGTACTTGCCTTTACGGGCCAGGTCCCCGAAGTTTATCTTGGAAGCGAGGCCTTCCAGGAGATCGACCAGATAGAGCTTTTCAGGCCTTTCACGGAATTCTCCGAGACAATTGCAAGGGACAATCAGGCATTGAAGCTTCTTACGATGGCAATTAAATATGCCTATAAAAAGCCAGGAGTCTCGGTCCTCAGCACTCCAACAGACATACTTGCCGAAAAACTCGGAGAGAAAATATATTCTCCTGAAAAGAGACTTTTCATGAACAAGACCGCTCCGAAGGTTGAGGATGTACAGAGAGCAGCCGAACTTATCAACAGTTGTGAAAAGGTAACCCTCTTTGCAGGCTGGGGTTCCCGCCACAGCGGAGAACTGGTGCTTGAGATGTCAAAAAAACTTAAGGCACCTATTGCGACCACATCAAGGGCCAAGGGTGTTATCCATGAGACAGAGCGCTTAAGCGTAGGTGTCCTGGGTTCTATCGGTTCAAAGCACGCTGCACAGGCGATCAAGGATTCAGACCTCATATTCATAATAGGTTCCGGTTTCAGGCAGGCCAACCTCGTACCTCCCGGAGTGAAAATAGTTCAGACCGACATAGACCCTACAAAGATAGGCAAGACCTTCGACGTGGATGTCGGGATTGTCGGTGATGCAGACCTTGTACTTAAGGAAATGTTGCCCCTGATAGAAGAAAAGGAGCAAAATAAAGATTTCATTGACCACATAGACAGGATGAAAAGAACACACCGTGAGGAACTGGAGACAGAAGCCAATGACCTTTCCATCCCGATCAATCCCGGATACGTCATACAGGCCATCAAACGTCATGCCGATAGTGATGCCATCATCTGTGTTGATGTGGGTGACCATACCTACTGGTTCTACAAGAAGTTCATCTGTGAAGGTCAGAGGACGTTCATGTCAGCAAACATCGCAAGCATGGGCTTCTCACTCCCGGCATCCCTCTCAGCAAAACTTGACTATCCCGACAAACAGGTCATCTGTGTGACAGGGGACGGTGGTTTCGGGATGCTCATGGGTGATTTTACCACCGCTGTCAGGGAAGGCCTTGACATCAATGTCATAGTCTTTAACGATGGTAAGCTCAAGAACATCAAGAAAGAACAGTTAAGGGACAGCTACCCGGAATATGGGGTCAGTTTCCCCAACCCTGACTTCGCAGGATTTGCAAGATCTGCCGGTGGGGAAGGATACAGGATAGAAGACCCTAACCAACTTGACGAAGCAATAGAAAAAGCATTCAATTCAGGAAAAGCAGCTCTCATTGACGTGGTCGTTGACCCCGACAAGACGGCTGCCAGCACAAAAAGGGTGGATTAAGGAATTATCTCCACACCCTTCCAGAATGCAACGTGACCTGTGATCTCTTTTGCAGCCGGTTTTGGTTCAGGATAGTGCCAGGCTGCATCTTTATTTACTTCATCACCTACAACAAGGTCATAGTAATATGCCAGACCTTTCCATGGACATGTCGTGCGATAATCCGATTCACGCAGGTATTCCCTGTTAACCGAGTCTGGCGGGAAGTAAAGATTGCCTTCGACCTGCTTTACATCATCACTTTCTGCCAGAATAACCCCATTCCATTTAGCTAATGCCATTTTATATCCACTCCGAATTAACTGATAAAAGGAAGTTGTAAAGCATTGTTTATGTGGATTGTGGTCAGTTGTAAAAACTAACTGAAGGACAGGGATCCAGAAACTGTAACAGAAAAAAGATCAATAAATCTCAAAGATATTGAGACCCATATCCTCAAGGATCAATCCTAATTTAAAAAGCGGAAGTCCAACAACATTGAAGAAGTCCCCATTTATACTCTCCACAAGTAGGGCACCTTTACCCTGTATGGCAAAAGCTCCAGCCTTATCAAGCGGCTCCCCTGATCTTACATATGATGCAATTTCCTCAAAGGACATCTTCTTCATTTTCACATCAGTTATCTCGGAAGCGCTGACCTCATCCCCTGAATCGATATCCAGGACCGTCATGCCTGTTATGGCCTGTACTACCTCCCCGCTTATGCTATCAAGCATTTCCTTTGCCTTCTCAGGAGAATGCGGTTTTCCAAGGACTTGACCCTCACAGAGAACAACAGTATCAGCAGAAATGATGATACCGGAATCAAATCCACCGGAAACATCCCTTGCCTTGGAAACAGAATGATGCACAACGAGTTCGATAGCATCCATCCCGGGTTGCGGTAATTCATCGTATGAGCTCACACAAACCTCGAAATAATCCCCGACAAGCTGCCTTAACAACTCCTTCCTTCGCGGGGAAGCCGATGCAAGAACTATCCTGCGCATCTTAGATCATACACCTTTGAAATAATGTCCTCTGGAGAACTTAATACCTCTTCTGGGACGGAGTTCAACAGGCTTGCCGTCAAGAATTCTTCGATATGCCGAAGTTATCTCCTGAACATCCCTCTTCCCATACATAGACAGGTCCAGACGTATAACATCAACACCGGACTTTTTCAACTGCTCAATCTTATCACTCATGTCCAGCACTTTGGAATCGTAGATAAGCGTCCTTTCCTCTACACGCTTTACAGGATATTCTATACCCTTTGAATCCACCATCAACACTTCACTACCATCACTAGCTATTCCCTGCTCAAGCAGTGGCTTTAACAGATCATGTTCGGTGATGAGCATCAGTTCCCTTCCGTGTACCAATATCTCCAGTTGGCATTCATTGTTACGACAGGAAATTTCATCGCAAACATCACGGATCTCATCAAGGTTCAGTTCGGAAGAAAGGGTCACGCGATAAGCTCCGGCTTTGTAGAACTCATCCGCAGTATAGGAATTGAAAGTGTTGAACTCCTTTTGCACAACGAACGGAATTTCCATCTGTTTAGCAACTTCTACCTGCCCAAGTGTGTAGCAGGCTATGCGGAAACCGGCATCTTTCACTTTCTCGAGGAGAGGCAACAGTTGCATAAGCTCGGCTTCATGGCTGATACGTGGTAGAAGAAGAACTATCTCAGAGCTTTTCCTTGCAGCCTCCAGTTGATCCCTGTTCTGTTCAGATGTTAGTTCGTGGAACTTCCTGAAAGGAACATAAACAATGTCAGCACCCATTTGAACAGCATCGAAAAGAGTGTCGGGGTTCTTCACTTCCACACTAAGTACAGGAGTGCGTAGTATACTATCACATCCCTGATCCCCGCAGAAGTGTGGAATATCTGATAATAGAGGGTGTCTTTCTTTTTTCCTGTACTTTCCAAGAAGTTTCCCAAGAAGCATTTCAGCGGCTTCCCTTCTTGCACCTGTGAGCACACCTATAGGAATAAAGATATCACCGGAAACCTTCACATCAACAGATGATGCCGTAAATGAAGTATCACCCAGTTTCTCCATTGCTGTGATTATCTGCTCCTTTGAGGTAGGAGCTTTCCTTGCTTCCTGTACCTCAAAATCATCGACCACTTCAACAATAAGATCACCTGAGCTCATGCGTACCTTCAGCTTCTGACCAACTTCAGCATTCACTTCGATGTCCACAGGAAGTCCCTGTTCCTTTGTCCTCTGAAGGGTTTCCAGAAGTCTCTGGTCAGTTGTAAGATAGACCTCGTTGCTTCTGGCAACAGCCTTCCCGGTCTTTGAACTGATCTCAAGGATGACCTTGTCACCTTTCTTTGCTGTCTTTATCTCGT
>JBNJIC010000152.1:0-1499 GCA_051749005.1 Halobacteriota archaeon
TCAGACCGGAAAAGCTCCGGTCTCCACCAATGATTATGATTCGGAGGTGATTGAAATTCCACACACATTGTGCGGAATTGAACATATGTCGTTCATAGTATATATATGTATGGATTGTTTATATACTTGCAGACTCACAATAGAACGCGACAAAGCAGATCAAACATGATTGTTAACCCGCATTATTGCCCGCATTGCGAGGTCTCCTAAATACATCGACTTGTATATAAGGGTTTTGATGCCGCATATACAACCATTCTCGCAACGAAGAGCAAAGGAATCGACCACAAATAGTAATGATCCGCATTCTTGCTCGCCTTGCGAGGACTCATACATATACAAACTGATATAAATAGATATCATACCTTTCTTTTTTACAGAGTTCACAGAGGGAAAAACTCTCGCTATTACCATACCCTAAAGATATCATTAATGCAATACAACATCATGGCAAGAAGATAGCGGAAATATTACAAAAACAGGTCCAAACAATAGAAGACATACGCAACCTTTAACAATATATGACGCATAAACGATGCGATATATTGTATAAATTTGAAAGAGGAATCAAACTGTACAAAAAGAAATCTGGAAAGAACAATGATGCGCCACAGCAAGTTACACGCGTAAGAACACCACGAAAAGAGAATGGAGAGGTTCTTGCAACGGTGGAAAACCTTCTGGGCGCAAACAGGGTGAAGCTCCGATGCATGGATGGTGTGGTCCGTATGGGACGCATCCCCGGATCTATGAAAAAGAGAACCTGGATACGTGAAGGAGACATTGTTATTGCAGTACCATGGGACTTCCAGGACACAAAAGCAGATGTGATCTGGAAATACACTCGCCCGCAGGTGAACTGGCTTGAACGCAAAGGTTTCCTCAAAGGATAATTATGGAAAAAAAACTGGAAGGTAAAATAAAGCGTCTTGACAATGATGTAGATAAATTACGAGTTCGACGCAAAGACAGTGATACGCTCAAAGTGATCGAGAATGTATTTGATAATGCCACTTTAAAGGCACTTTATACACTCTCCAACAAAGGAATAATAGAAGCCCTGGGGGGTTCTATTAGTACCGGAAAGGAAGCAAACGTTTTCCTCGCCAGTGGCGAAAACGAAGAGGATATCGCAGTAAAGATATACAGGATATCTTCAAGCACTTTCAGATCAATGGAAGACTACATCCTCGGAGATCCACGTTTCAGTAACGTGCGCCACAACAAAAGGGACATCATCTTCGCATGGACAAAAAAAGAGTACAGAAACCTTATGCGTGCAAAATCCGCCAAGATACGCGTACCAGAACCCATCATAACTGAAAGAAATATCCTGATAATGGAATTCATGGGCGATAACGGGAATCCTTACCCACTGCTAAAAGATATAAAACTGGACGAGGAGGATGGACAGAGGATATTCGAAACAATAGTAGAGGACATGCATAAGCTTTACAAAGATGCAAACCTTGTCCATGGTGACCTCAGCGAATACAACA
>JBNJIC010000152.1:1509-3970 GCA_051749005.1 Halobacteriota archaeon
TAACTCCCATCATTATAGACATGGGGCAATCTGTAACTCTTGAGCACCCGCGTGCAGACCAGTTTCTGAAACGGGATATCGAAAACATTCTCAGATATTTTAAGAGATATAAGATCGACGCATCTCCGCAGGATATCTATGAAAAGATCAAGGGAATAGAAACCAATAACTGAAAAATGAATTCAATATCACAATAATAACAGGTATAAACATGACCCACATCAAAGTACCCCAGGACAGAATCGGTGCGATCATTGGCCCGAAAGGCACTGTTAAAAAGATGATCGAGGATAAATCCACCTCTAAATTGGAAATTGACAGTGAAAGCGGAACCGTCGAGGTCATACCCGGAGACGACCCTATAGGAGCTATGAGAGCAGCCGATGTCATACAAGCCATCGGAAGAGGATTCAATCCTGAAAAGGCTTACAGTTTCTTTGACAACGACATGCTGATGCTCGAAATAATTGACCTTTCACATGCAGCATCCACTCCAAAAGAATTGCTTCGACTCAAAGGAAGGATCATCGGCAAAGGTGGAAAAACAAGGGAGATCGCAGAGAACCTCATTGGCGTAAAGATATCAGTCTACGGGAAAACAGTAAGCATAATCGGCGACCCTGAACAAATAATCATAATCAGGACCGCAATGGAAATGCTTATCGACGGTGCAAACCACGGTTCAGTATACAGCTTCCTCGAAAAGAAGAAGCAGGACCTTATGAGAGCACAGCTTGATTCATATTAATAAGAACAGAATTTTGAAAGGGCTAACATACATATAACATACATTATGTGTAGTAAACCTTCAGACCAATATGACCAGAAGAGAATGCATTCCAGCAATTCAAAAGGAGGGTAATAAATGGGTGAAACAAAGACCATTGTACAAAAAGCAGTGGAAATGGGAAATTTTACAACACTGGTAGATGCAGCTAAAAAATTAGGTATTGACAAGAAGTTTGATAGCACAGGCCCATACACGATATTCGCACCCATGGAAAAAGCCTTCGAACCAATACCTGACAGTGTGATAGATGAGGCTTTTGATGACCCGGACTACCTTTTGGACATCATAAACTACCATGTAATCGAAGGGAAATACCTCATATCAGACCTCATGAAAATCGACTCTTTAACCGCCCTCAACGGCAAAGAACTTGAAATTGCAAAAGATGGTAATGTAACTATAAACGGAATACCCATCGAAAAAGAAGATATTGAATGCAGCAACGGCGTAATTCATGCTATCGCCGATATACTTATACCCTGAAACCCCACCATAAAAATTCAAATCGGAAGCATCACATGAACAGTGGTGCCTTCACCCTCTTCACTTTCTACCCACATCTGACCTTCATGAAGACCTACAAGTTTTTTCGTAAGCGCAAGACCAAGACCAGTACCACTATAAAGTCGCTTTGTAGAACCATCAACCTGATAGAACTTCTCATAAAGATGCGGCAACTGTTCTTTTGGAATACCAATACCATCATCCTTGATAGTAATATGCACCATTTCCCCGAGTATGCTGGTATCAACCATAACTGTCCCACCTTCTGAAGTGAACTTTACAGCATTTGACAAAAGATTATAAATAATGTGTTTGAATTTTACCTTGTCAGCATTTATATGTGGAAGATCAGAGACAGGATCGTAAGAAAACGATACACTTTTTTCCAGAATAGAATGCATTATAGAATCCTTTACCTCCATAATAACAGAAGGTATGCTGAACTTTTCGAACAACACTTCCTCCTTGCCTGCCTCTATCATCGAGATCTCAAGAATATCATTTATGATCTCGGAAAGGTGATTGCCGTTCTTGGAAACGTTCTGAAGATATCTTCGCTGAACATCATTGAGATCCCCACACCTGCAATCCAGCAAGATCTCGGAAAAACCTATTATTGAATTAAGAGGAGTCCTTAGTTCGTGGCTTACATTAGCAAGGAACTCACTCTTGGAGCAATTTGCAGCTTCCTCAAGGGCCTTCGCGCGTCTAAGATTATCCTCAGCCCTTTTTGTTTCACTTATATCATGCATCATTACAGAAAGATGGGAAGGTACATCCTCATTGTCAAGAATAACATTGCAATCAAGCATAGCAGGGAATATACTGCCATTCTTCCTCGTGTGCCAGACCTCCTCCTGTTTAAAGTGACCTTCTGAAAGTACCCTGTCAAACAAATACTTTAACCGGGGAACCTGTTCATCATTATAGAACATAAAGAAGTGAGTTCCAGAAACCTCTTCCGGAGAATAACCATGCATTGTTGCAAAAGCCTCGTTAAAGTAAAGAATAGTTCCATTCATATCTACAATTGCAATACCATATTTTGCCGTGTCTGCAAGATTCCTGAAAATATTAAGATCCTTCGCAACAAGTATATGTTCAGCAAAACTTCCCAGCATATCTGAGATACAATCAATGACAGATACCTCTTCTTCTATAGGGAAC
>JBNJIC010000153.1:0-3917 GCA_051749005.1 Halobacteriota archaeon
TGGATCTAAAAACAATGAACACCCTGTCCCGCATTTTTGCCATCACTGCAGTTGTTGTGGCATTCTATAACGCTTATCTTTTATGGGCAAAAGATGAGTTCAGCCAGCTCCTTTTCTGGGCAACTATAGTTCTTATTCTTCTCTCCTCGATCATCCAGGATTTTGTCAAAAGAAAAGTTGAACCCTGAACTTCCCTCACTGTCGCGATGCATTTAAAAACCAAACCTACATATTTACCCCACGATGCTATCAACTTTCAACGATGCGCTCAATTCAGACCGCTTCATTGTGACCGCAGAGGTGGCACCCCCGAAGGGTACCGATATCTCAGCGGTACTTGAGGATGCAGACCTTATCAGGGGATGGGTGGATGCTATCAACATCACGGACAACCAGCGTGCGGTAATGCGCATGAGCCCGGTAGCTGTGGGTAAATTACTGATGGATGCCGGTCATGAGGTGATAGTGCAGTTCACCTGCCGTGATCGGAACCGTCTGGCATTGCAGTCCGACATTCTTGCGGCATCGGCCCTTGGTATCAGGAATCTCTGTGTGATGACAGGGGATTATCCCACCAAAGGCGACCATGCGGGCACAAAGCCGGTGTATGATCTTGATTCCGTGCAGCTTCTCTCAGCTATCACTAAGATGATGGGCGGCCACGACATGGCAGGCAATGAGCTTACAGGCACTCCGTCATTTACCGTGGGTGCGGTCTCCAATACGGATGCAGCACGCAGGATGCAGATGATAAAACTTCAGAAGAAGATCGATTCAGGTGCACAGTTCATACAGACACAGGCGGTCTATGATGTGGAAGGTTTTGGCGAGTTCATGGATTCCTTCCCGGATCCCGATGTGCCGGTACTGGCAGGGATTATCCCGCTGCGTTCTGCAGGCATGGCACGTTTTATGAATGCCAATGTTCCGGGAATAAGGGTAGGGGATGAGATGATATCCCGCATGGAAGATGCCGAGGACCCTGTTCAGGAAGGGCTCGAGATCGCTGCTGAGAGCATCCGGGAGTTGCGTAAGATGTGCAGGGGAATTCATTTGATGCCTATCGGTGGCAATTCCAACACATCGAGACTGCTTGAGATGGCGGGAATTTCCGCTTTACAATAAGTTATAACGAATTCATAATTAATTTACAAAAACGACATTTAAGAGTAGAATAACATGAGATCCACACAGGTAGAATACGCAAAGAACGGCACTTTGACTCCGGAAATGGAACATGTGGCAAAGGTTGAGTCCCTGGATGAGGAAACTGTACTTGAACGGGTTGCTGACGGAAGTCTTGTTGTGATGGTACGTGAAGGCTGTCCTCCTGTTGCGATCGGCAAAGGTGCCACCACAAAGATCAACGTGAACCTGGGAACCTCTTCTGCAAGCATCGACCCGGACGCAGAACTGGAAAAGGTAAGGGTCGCAGAGATATACGGTGCCGATACCATCACGGACCTTTCGATGGGAGGGGACATCTCTGCCATCAGGAAGATGGTCTTTGACAACACCACCCTGCCGATAACAACCGTTCCTGTCTACCAGGCAGTGGTTGAATGCGGTATGAAGGATACTACCGGCGATGACATGATATCCTATCTGAAAAAGCAGGTGGATGAAGGAGTAAGTTCTGTCGTGCTTCACTCTGTGGAAAAGCAGATGCTTGAGAAATTAAAAGGCACAGGCAGGATCATGGGAATGGTCTCAAAGGGCGGTTCCTTTACCAGTGTGCTGATGCTCAAGGACAACTGCGAGAACCCTTATCTTGAGAACTTTGACGAGGTCCTTTCAATACTGAAGAAGAACGATGTGGTACTCTCTCTGGGAAACACCATGCGAAGTGGTTGTGTTCATGACCTCTGTGACAGCCCGCAGATGATGGAGATCGAGAAGAACGCAGCTCTTGCAAAACAGGCAAATGAGGCCGGTGTGCAGGTTATCATAGAAGGCATGGGTGGCCATGTGCAGGCAAATGACATCCCTGAGCACATTGCAGCACACCGTTCCCGTTCTAACTTCCCGCTCTTTGTGGCAGGTCCGCTGCCGACTGATGTGGGTATGGGCTATGATCATATCTCCGGTGCTGTGGGTGCAAGTATCGCCAGTGGCAACGGTGCCGACTACCTTTGCTACATCACTCCTGCGGAACATCTGTCCCTCCCGACACCTGAACAGGTCAGGGAAGGGCTTATTGCTTTCAGGATCGCAGCACATATTGGCGATTCAATGAAGTACGGACTTAATGAAAGGGACAAGCTTCTTGCTCACAGGCGTTCAAAGTTTGACTGGGAAGGTCAGATGAAGCTTTCAATCGACCCTGACAGGCCAAAGGGAATGTGTCCGCAGACCGGTCCCTGTTCCATGTGCGGTGAATACTGCGCTATCAAGATCATGTCTGATTATCTTGCTGGTGGTATGTGAATTGAGCTCAGGACTTCCTTCCATGGAGATCGTTGGTATACGTACTCCTCTCATCAAACCGGGCGAAGATATTGTGGAGGTGCTTTGCACATCTCTGAATAGGAATGACATTTTCCTGCAGGACGGGGATGTGCTGGTGCTGGCAGAGTCTGCGGTGGCCACGTCTGAGGGGCGAATGGTGGAACTTTCTACGGTCGTACCTGGGAAAAAAGCAAAGGAACTTGCAGGCAAGTACTGCGTAGATTGCAGGGAAATGGAACTTGTTCTCTGCGAATGCGATGATGTTATCGGAGGTGTGCCCGGAGCAGCACTTACCATCACAAAAGGGAACCTTTCCCCGAATGCAGGCATCGACGGCTCCAATGCGCCCGAGGGTTACGTTGTCCTCCTGCCTGAGAACGCACAGAAAAGTGCAGCCAGTATCCGTGCCGGCATGGAAGAGTTCTGCTGCTGTCATATTGGAGTGATCGTGGGAGACAGCCGAACCCAGCCACTGCGCCTTGGGTGCGTGGGTGTGGCACTGGGTACTTCAGGCATTGTTCCTGTTGAGGATGCCAGAGGTTCAAAGGACCTTTTCGGGAAGACACTTCATATCACGCGCAAGGCTGTTGCGGATAATCTTGTGTCTGCTGCCCAGCTCATCATGGGGGAGGCAGATGAGTGTATCCCGTGCGTCCTGATACGCGGAGCACCTGTGAAGATGGTCAAGGGGTCCGAAGAAATGCCGCTATTTACTCCTGAGGAGTGTATGTATTATAGCAACATCAAGCAGAAATGAGGATAAATATTTAGATTATTCTATCCGGGAATTAATTGTCTTTCATTTTGCATGTTGTCAAATACCAAAATTATTTATAGAATAACAACATGGTTGTGTATGAAACGTACAATACCCATTTACTTCTTATAAACTAAAGGTGATTAGCAATGAGCAATGTAGTAGTATTAGACTTTACCGCAACATGGTGCGGACCCTGCCAGATGCAGAAACCGATCCTTGAGGAGCTCGAAGGTGAGATGGGCGACAAGGTTGAGTTCAAGATGGTGGATGTTGACCAGAATAATGCCCTTGCAGGCAAGTATGGTATCCAAGCTGTTCCAACACTTATCATTGAGAAGGACGGAGTTGAGATCAAGCGTTACACCGGAGTAACAAGTGCCGATGTGCTTCGCTCAGAGCTTAGCCAGCTCGTCTGAGCTTTTCCTTTTTTCCTCCACATATCCGTCCCGACTTTTTCTTTTTTCCTTTATTTTATTCTTTCCAAGTTCTTGATTCTGACAACATGTAAATAGCTTGGTACCCATTTCCGTAAAATGAGGTATCATTTGAACAGGCTGATCGACATGGGCGTGCTTGCATGCCGCCAGAAGAATTCGCGAGGAACTTTCAAGCCCCACCTTGCCTTAAGATTCAGGTCAGGGGAAGATAAGATCTGCACATTTTCCATTGATTCCACCCGTGTACCGAAGAAGCAGCCTCAGCCGGATGC
>JBNJIC010000154.1:0-3792 GCA_051749005.1 Halobacteriota archaeon
ATTGATTCATGTGTTTTGCATTTCCGACTCTTTCTTCCCCCTGATGAAAAATGAATTCCCATCGTTAAGTTAAATTCTGGATTTATAAGAGAAATAGATATGCTTTTAAGAGGTGAAGTTTGGAAAAATGACTAAGGACACCCTCAAACTGATAGCAATGGAACTTGTAGGGATCATAAGAAAGAATGCGAGTATTGACTGGACCCGGAGAAAGAACGTTCAGGCTAAGATGCGGGTCAATGTAAAAAGGTTATTGAAAAAATACGGCTATCCTCCTGAAAGGCAGAAGATAGCTACTCAGAATATTCTGGAACAAGCCGAATTGGTCTGTAAGGATGTTGCCATTGCAAAGGCATGAAATGTCTGATAAATCTGACAGGTCTGATAAATATGGATGCATTAATGCAACAACATCAGTTGTTGTATGCATCATATATCTGCCATAGCCATATAACGGGACCGAGCACGAAACCTATTAGAATAAATGTCAGCAGTCCGCTTATGAAAAGGCCCACCCATATCCCTATAGCCTTGAAGATTTCACCCTTTATGATCTGGCCCAGACCGGGTATAAAAAATGATAATCGTGCCGGAACTCCGTGTTTTGTATTTTCGCCGATATGAATCACCTTTAATTACTGAGAATTATCATCATAAAAGTTTGTAAATCTTAAAACTTTTTGATGGTAGATATTTTTAGGCAATGTTTTGCCTATACTGCAAATAAAATGCGAAATGAACTTAAAGACAAAACCTGCCTGAAAGGCTATCGGACTTTAAAATAAGAATGTCAGGACATCCCAGGCGACAGAGGAACACTGAATCCGAACACACTGCCATTACCAGGCTCACTCTCGACCCAGATCTCCCCGCCATGCAACCTTACCAGCTTCTTAGCAAGGGAAAGACCAAGACCAGTGCCTCCATAGCGCCTGTTTGTATCTGATTCCAGCTGTGAAAATGGTTTGAAAAGATCACACTGAGCCGATTCCGGGATTCCTATGCCTGTATCCTCAACCCTTATGACAAGGGAATCAGCATCATTCTCTGCCCGGATCATTACTGAACCTCCTTCAGGTGTGAACTTGATGGCATTGGACACCAGATTAAAAAGAACCTGAGTAAGTTTCAGACGATCGGCCTTGATGCAGATATCCTCGGCTTCAAGGCTTGTACTCAGGCAGATATTCTTTTTTTCCGCAAGTGTGGAAACGATCGACCTTACATCATCCAGAACTTCCCTGAAACGGAACTTTTCATGCTGAAGTTCCATTTTACCGGCCTCTATCTTTGAAAGGTCCAGGATATCATTAATTAGGGTCAGCAAATGACTTCCGCTTTTAGAGATGTTCTCCACATATTTCATCTGCATATCATTGAGAGAACCTGCTTCACTTCCCAGAAGGATATCTGAAAAACCAATAACAGAGTTCAGTGGAGTTCGAAACTCATGGCTCATGTTAGCCAGAAACTCGCTTTTTGATCTGTTGGCTGCCTCTGCCTGGTTCTTTGCATCAAGCAGGGCCTTTTCTATATTCTTGTGGCTGCTAATGTCCCTGGATATGCTCAGAATTGCGGGATTTCCATCATATTCCATTAGCTGGGAACTCATTTCGATCGGTACCTCAGAGCCGTCTCTTCG
Source organism: Halobacteriota archaeon (assembly GCA_051749005.1). GTDB lineage: Archaea > Halobacteriota > Methanosarcinia > Methanosarcinales > Methanosarcinaceae > Methanococcoides. The sequence continues at coordinate 1,643 of JBNJIC010000154.1, forward strand.
AAGGTTGACCATTTCAAAGATACAGCTTTCCTTATGGCAAACTTCTCCTGCACGCTTGGTGAAGCTTGCTGCACATTCCGGGGAGTAGGTTTCCTTTATGTTTTTATTAAGCAATCCTTCCCTGCTGTAGCCAAGGAACTCACATGCTTTACTGTTCACTTCAAAGATCTTCCCATCCAGACCATAAAGTATAACCGGATCATTAGTATTGTCAAAAAGGGCCTTGAACTTGTGCTCAGACCTTTTTAAAGCCTCCTCTGCAAGTTTCCTTTCAGTTATATCAACAATAATGCCCTGTATGCGAGTCGGTTTTCCAGACCTGTCCTTCTCTATCAGGGAAGTCTCAGCCACCCAGCGGGGATTGGCTTCCCGGTCCAGTATCCTGTATTCTTTTGTAAATTCATTGCCCTCGCTTTTGATGCATTCGGAAAAGGCCATAAAATAATCATCCAGGTCCCAGGGGTGGATCAGGTCCTCATAGAGAACCTTATGGGACATCAGTTCCTTCGCAGAATATCCGAATTGTGAAATGTTCTCGGAAATATACTCAAGAGGAAAACCATTTTTTGAATTCCTGAGGAAGGCAACCACTGGGCTGTTCCTGTAGATGGACTTCAGTTCCTTTTCCTTTTTCATAAGCTCCGGAGAAAAACGCAGATGCTTCCGGTACTTACTGCTAAGAATGTCCATCAGGCTTATCCACAGTCCATTTTTTTTCATGATCGTATTTTTCCTGTCATCCATCAGTTCAAAGATATCAGATGAGGAAAAAGATTCCAGAGGACATGTGAACAGCGTAGTAAGTTCAATATCGGAGGTTGCTGAAATGATGGACCTTCGGCACTTTCTTAAGAAAGGAAGCATCTGGTCTTCATCTGCTATCAGGTCAATATTGACCCTCAATCCGGTGAATCCACATTTAATGGCAGAACTGTGCTTTTTTTCTATAATATCCAGAACTGCACTGCAAAATGTATCTGCATCGGAAAGCAGATCAGGGTTCATAAGAATCAGATCGAAGTTTGAGGAAAAGGATTTCTGGTTAACAAAGATGGTCTTCTCCTTGAAGAAAGCAGCAGGATCCTCAATGTCTTTTAAACCGGGTGTTATCCAGAGACACAGGTCATTGTGTTTGAATCCTGACCTCAAAAAGGATGAAACAAAATCAAGTACTTTATCATCGTTCCTGTATACAAGAGTCATATTCTCACCATAAGGAACGTCTGATATGGGAAGGCTCATTTTTTGCGAGTATTCTTGCATATTAATTTCACCGGGATTCATTATGAGATGTTTTTAAAGATTGAAAAATGCAGAGATGTATGTTGATATTGTATTTTTAAATCAAATTTACTTTACATATAACAAGTCCATCGTACTACATAATTATATATAAAAGTTACTTATAATGATCATATAAGCAAGCCTTTGAGCTAAATTCAACTACGTTACTTTAATAAATTGAAAAGAAAATGATACTCCACCCCGAAATGGTAATAACCGATCCAGCCTATCAAATAGCTATGACCCTCTTATCAAAAAATGAACTTAAAGAGCTTGTACTTGCAAATCCACCACTTGTTGAGAACATGATAGACATGGACACTCAGCTCCAGCCTAACGGTGTGGAGATGACGCTCCGGGAGGTCAGGACCATCGAAGGTGCGGGAGCAGTTGACTTTGACAACTCAGGTAGAAGGATCTCAGATGGAAACAACATAGAATTCGATGAGAATGGCTGGATACACCTTGAAACCGGGATCTACAAAGTGCTTTTGAACGAAGTCGTTAATATACCAAAGAATCTGGCAGCCATCGCAAAACCACGTTCCAGCCTCATCAGATGCGGAGCCACTCTGGAAACCGCAGTTTGGGATTCAGGATATTGTGGAAGGAGTGAATGTATGCTGGTAGTTCACAATAATGCAGGTTTCGACCTCCAAAAAGATGCCCGTATAATGCAACTGCTTTTCTACCACCTTCACACCGAGGTTGAGGAAGGTTACTGTGGAAGGTACCAGAATGAGAATATCTGACATGGCAGAAAGTAACACCTACGTAAAGGATATGTAATATAATAGGTATCTCCCGTAGCATGAGCGAAATTGGCAAATCTGTCAGGATGGAGCGTATTTTCGACAGAAATACGG
>JBNJIC010000155.1:0-3501 GCA_051749005.1 Halobacteriota archaeon
TTTCTCTTTTCTTTTTTATATTACATAATATTAGATTTACCTGGGCCCGTAGATCAGGGGGAGATCGTTACGTTCGCAACGTAAAGGCCGCGGGTTCAAATCCCGCCGGGTCCATCCCCAACTTATATAATATCTTATATTTGATTCTAATTTCAAATAATAGCACTTATTTAATTTTTGTGCTCACTGAACCATTTCTTAGAAATTACCAGATCCTGTTGAAAAGCAGTTTTCGATCCAACATCTTGAAAGAAAAGAAATGTTAATATTGACGGTAATAATAATGGAAACTATCTACACAAATAATCGCAACTTATTTATTATTCGTGTTACTTAATATGTATGAATTAACTAGCAGTCGTACCATAAAGAGGATGAAACATGAAGAAAACAATAGTAATAGGAGCAATTGTTGCATTTATCTGCCTTACAGGTCTTTCAAGTGCACATTTTACCATGATCTTCCCAAGCGACAGTGAAGACACTGTATGGGATGTAAACCCTGAAGATTACATTGCAGAACTTGGAGATACTAAGACAACCTACATTATGTGGGGACACCCTTACGAGCACATCTCATTTAACATGTCTAACGTTCCAGAAGTAACAGTTACAAAGCCTGACGGCACAGTTGAGGTACTGAGCCCCGAAGAGGTTATGCTTGAAAGTATGGATGAAGAAGGAAACATGGGAACTTTCCTTTCATACAAGGCATCCTTTACAGTTGACCAGTACGGAGATACAATTATAGGCGTCAAGTATGAAGATGTGGACGAAGATATGATCGACTACACTAAAGCAGTCATCCACTGTGGAGAAGAAATGTGGTTTGGATGGGACTCAATGATCAACCAGGAAACTGAGATCATCCCATACATGCGCCCATATGGAATGGAAGAAGGTTTTGTCTTTGCAGGTCAGGCAATCTACGAAGGTGAGCCACTCGCCGGCGCAGATGTTGAAGTTGAGATATATCACGACCTTGAAGAAGGAATTAAGATCGTTGAGCAGGCAGAGGAACTCTACCCATACGATGCACCTATGGTATTCACAAGGGTCACAAAGTCCAACGCTGACGGAGAGTTCATGTACACACTCGATGAACCAGGGATCTGGTTCGTTGGTGCCACCATGGAACCTGAAGAAGGCCAACCTGTAAGAGGCGTTTTCATAGTCCCTGTCATTGAGGAGTTCCCTGCAGAAGAAACAGAAGTTGCAGTTATTGAGGAACCTGAAGCTGAGACCGAAACAGAAGAAGGTCCGTCAACACCCGGATTTGAATCTGTGTTCGCAGTTGCAGGACTTATTGGAGCACTGTTCATTGCAGGTAGAAAATTATAAAATGAAGAATGGGGGTGACAACCCCCATCAAACTTTTTTTATACTTTATAATCAATTACCCACATTAAATTTGATAGAGCACGAAACTTGTCATAACAAATATTACAAAGGAGAAAACAAGTATGCATATATCCGACGGCGTGCTATCCCCCGCAGTAATAGCTGCAGGGTGGGTAATAAATATACTTCTGCTCCTTACAACTCTTTGGTGGAGCAAAAAGGACAGCGAGATCTCCGAGGAGATCCCAAAGATCTCAGTCATGACGGGAGCTTTCTTTGTTGCATCACTGATACATGTATCAATCGGTCCCACCAGCATCCACCTTGTTCTTAACGGACTTCTAGGAGTGGTCCTTGGAACTCTTGCATACCCTGCCATTTTTATAGGTCTTGTTCTCCAGGCACTGCTCTTCCAGCACGGAGGAATAACAAGCATTGGCATCAATGTCATCAACATGGGCATACCTGCACTGATCGTCTACTGGATGTTCAAAAAGGGGTATTCTGCAGGGATCAGCCCATCCATTCTCGGAATAGTATGCGGCTCAATGGCAGCAATGCTCTCTGCTGTGATGCTCGCTATAGTACTGATATCAACAGGAGATGAATTCACAGAAGTTGCCTACGCAGCCGCTGCTGCCAATGTCCCGATAATGGTGATCGAGGGAATACTAACAGGCTCTGTCGTCACATTCCTTCTAAAGGTCAGGCCTGAACTACTACCCATAAAAAAGGAGAAATGAAAATGACCAGTTACAGGATAATATGGGCACTGGTATTTGCCTGCGTCTTTCTAACAGCAATTACACCTGCTGTATCTGCACATCGCGTCTATGCTCAGGAGCAGGTCACTGAAGTTCAGATAAGGTCATGGTATGGAGGAGGAGACCCCATGCCAAATGCCGATATCAATATCTATTCCATAAAGAACGGCGAAGAAGAACTTTATATAACAGATGTGACCAACGAAGAGGGAATATACTACTTTGAACCAAAGCTCGGAGTAGTTGAATATAGAGTAATCGTATCTCAGAACGGGCATCAGAAAGAGATCACATTCAACGTTGCAGGCTCAGAAGGGCCATCCAGTGAACAGGCTGAACTTCCACTCGCAGCAAGTATAATTGCAGGGTTTGGATACCTTGCAGGGCTTGCAGGTATTGGAATGTATTTCTCTGCACGCAAAAAACGATAAAAAATAACTAGTGAAAAACGATACAGGAGAATAATAAATTGCATTACCCTGAAATTGACAGGTATGCTTCGCTCAGGTCACCGATCCATGATCTCGATCCACGTGCCAAGATCATTACCTTCATAGTAATGATATTCTCCTTTGTTTTTCTTGACAGTATTACAAAAGCCCTCACTGGAATGGGAATAGCAATTCTGATATACATTATAGCAAAGCTTCCAAAAGAATTCGTGATGCATCAATTGAAAATTGTTTTCCTCTTCCTGGCACCATTGCTTATAATCATGCCACTGACTGTTGAAGGAGAAACCATTGCACAGTATTATGGCATAGAGATCACAATCGAAGGACTGGAATACTCCTTCCTTGTCATAATAAGGGCACTCTCAGCCGTCACCCTTGTACTTATAATGTTAGGCACCACACGTTTTGACATCACCATCAAAGCACTCTACATGCTCAGGATGCCCGGAACACTCATACAGATGCTGATGTTCACATACAGGTATATATTTGTGATAATGGACGAGTTCCAGAGAATGTGGAAGGCCATGGAATCGAAAGGTTTCAAGCTGAAAGCTAACAGGTACGGACTATCGGTTCTTGGTAACATAATCGGAATGCTTATCATAAAAAGCTATGACAGGGCCCACCGTGTTTACCAGTCAATGATAGCAAAGGGGTACACCGGCAACCCCGAAACGATAGTTAACTTCAAAATGCGGGCAAAGGACTATGCCATATCCCTGCCCATGATACTCATTGCGCTCTTTATGCATACCTACCACCTGGTGTTATAATGACAGAAGCTATTCGTGTAAAAGGACTTACATATTCATATCCCGACGGCACCCCTGCACTGAAGGATATTGACCTTGCCATAAACGAAGGGGAAAAGATAGTAATCATCGGACCGAACGGTGCCGGAAAAACCACATTCTTCCTGCATCTTAACGGCACTCTTA
>JBNJIC010000156.1:0-3484 GCA_051749005.1 Halobacteriota archaeon
CCAGCCAGGCCAAAGGCGCTAGGTTGAGGGCCTAGTCTCGTAGGAGTTCGTGTGTTCGAATCACACCTCCCGCACCATTTTCATTATATCACTTCTTTAATTTGCTCAACTAAATCCGATACATCTTATTTTCTCTGTCACATATAAGATACTTCAAAATATTTAATCCATTTTGATATTAAACATCCCTGAATGCTTTTAATGCAATTTTCTTTATCTTTTCTGGAGACGTGACTACGTGACATATGCTTGCTTATCATGGCTATAGATATGTATATTTGAACTGAATTCATGTTTTATTGAATTCTTTACATATCTTAACCTGCTTTCTGCCTGCATTGTATATGACTTGAAATAATATTCATCTTATCAGGCCATAGGGCATTCCTGAGTGATGGTTGTTTCCCGCAGGCAGTTATCCCATGTGTTTGTTACTTAAATCCATTTAGAGCGTCTCTATATTGCCCTGGGCCTTTGTAACCTTATCATCTTTCCTCCATTCAGCCTTGTTACTTGGCGTATGGTGGCATATATTTCCATTGCAGGATCGATAAGACCCTATTTTGCTCAATCTTTCTAGAAAAGGATGAATTGTCACAGAGATTGCCAGATTCTTTATATTTTCAGACCATTCTGGAAGATTCAAAAAACACTTTCACCCTGCTTGGCAGTCCTTAATATATCCAGAAGTAGTAGTGGTATTTGAGGTGAAATAATATGGATGATTTCTTTACAGAACTGGTAAACAGAGCAAGATACTATGAACAATTTGAAGAATTCGTAAGAGCGCACAAATGAGCTCATTAAAACATTGGCCGTAGTTCCTCCATCCCGTCAGAGTTGTTTGCTTTCGCTGCGGCCCTACTTTTCTAATTTGTTTTTATTGTCTATCTTCTGAATTATCTATTTATAGATGTTTTTTTCTCCAAATATTTAATTTGTGAATTCAGATCATTGGCAATGCCTATCACCGGTTTTGCGTATTTCTTTAAGAAAATGAGTTGTTCGGCTATGTTCTTTCTTTTTCTGTTCATTCAGACGTTCCTGATATATGCGAATTGATCTCAGGAAGTCGATCTTTCGAAACTCCGGCCAGAAAGGTGCGCAGAAATATGCGGCACATTCGTTCCCGTTAGCCTGCCATGGTAGAAAATTCGATATCCTTTCATTTCCGCCTGTACGTATTATAAGATCAACATTAGAGACTGCTGAACCTTCTGAAGGGTAAAAATAATCGGCAATTGTGGATTCGTTTACATCTTCCAATGATAGCTGTCCTTTAATTACCTTATCTGCCATTTTCCTGACAGCCTGCACGATATCCTGTCTTCCTCCATAGGCTAGTGCAACATTCAGGTCGAATTTATCGTAGTCTTTTGTTGCCTGCTCTATCCTTCTGGCAGACTTCTGAAGTTCTTCCGGCAGAAGGGAATGGTCTCCTATAACACGCACTCTGATCTTTCTTTCATGAGTTCTTTCATTTTCTCTCATATAGTCGAACTTACTTCCGATAAGATCAAAGAGCTGTAATGTTTCATCTGAAGACCTGTTAAAGTTCTCTGTGGAAAAGGCATATACTGTGAGTTCTTTCACACCGATGTCATATGACCATTCTATTACATTTTCAGTTACATCGGCACCTTTTGAATGACCGTAATTCGTTCTTTTACCTAGCCTGCTGGCGAACCTGCGGTTCCCATCCATTATTATGGCTACATGTTTCGGAACACTGCCACTTTTAACATCTTTTGAAAGAGCCCTTTCGTAGGTCTTATAGAAGAGGTTCATAAGGGATCTCATCATGAAGATTCCACCCAAAGAACGATCAAAAACGGTATGTGGCACCATGCGGTGTTCAGTAGTTATCAAGAACTGTCTTAACTATAGGTTTATAGTCTTCCTTCAACAGGTAAAGATTGTGATCGCCGGTAACATCTATGCTGAGTATACCAAGTCTGGTGTTCATGAGGCCAACCATGGCTGAAACACCCCTATAGCTTACATCAAAGTTTTTTTCATTAAGATGTTTGTAGACATCACCTGTAGTGAAGGTTCCACCTTCAAGGAAGAGTTTTAGAACATCTTCACGTATACCTGTATCATCCCGGCCTAAATATTTGATAAGCCTCGCCTTTACCCGGTCCTCAATAGTCTCCAGCACAAACACCTCATTTACATCTATGTAATTTCTATTTATAAACTTATGCTAATTTATTTGTTTTATGATACAGAACGCGTTTCCACTACAACATTAATCCTTATAAATGTTAGTATCAAAGCGGAATTACCTCTACTATAAGCCCGCCTTCTAACGGGTATCTCTCAATGATAGAAGGTATAATCCCCTTTTCCTTCAGCTCTTCTGCGAGCTCCTCGATGATCCACCAGGGCAACTCCACTTTGCTGTCTTTTACTTCAACAAGCTCATCAGGTACTTCGAAGTCATGCAATATACTTACGATCTTCTTCGGTTCAGCACCCTCAAGAGATCCATAGACAATTGTCCCATCCTCTGTAATCTCATCAATCTTTCTTGCTGTCTTTCTTGCTGTTCTTAGAAGACGCTCACGCAGTTGTCCTGCATCTTTGTATCTCGACGAACAGAAGTGTATCTTCGGCAGACTTTCTGCGAGTTCAAGGGCAAAATCTTCCGATCCCTCCACAGCATTTCCCATATCGTCCTTAAGCACGAAGTTCCTCTTTTTCATTTCCATGGCATTCGTATCCGAGAACTCCAGCTCGTTGAGGTTCAGGAAGCAGCCTGTGTCGATGACAACATCCCTTACGTTGCTGATCCCTTCTATAGATGGCAATTCCATTCCTGCTTCCATTCCAAGATCAATGGAATCCCTTATGGCACAGTCAAAATCAGATCCTTTGAGTTCTTTCCATAAATGTTCAGGCGGATGGAACCTTATCTCATCAAGTCCTGCTTCAGAAAGGGCTTTTAGCAGTTCTCTTTTCGGGGCGATAGATGTGTAAAGGTGTATATGATGATCTTTTCCTAACTTTTCTTTGAGGAGTTGTATGTAATGAAGGACAAGGTCCGATCTTATTAGCGGCTCTCCGCCGGTGATTCCTGTTCCCAACGCATCCATCCGGGCCGCCTCGTCGATAACATCTTCATCGTCCTTCACAAGGTGCTCATTGGCATAGGTGACATCCTTCTTTCGCTCGTCTGATAGAGGACAATAGAAGCATCCTCTGTTGCATATGCCTGTAATGAAAAGTACCATCTTGGCACCTTGCTGACAAAGTCTACATCCCTCTGTGAGGTATGTGTAGAAGGATCCTTTATCTGTGCGAACCAGTGTTTTCATGTTGTCGTTCATATCTCCTCTCGTATATAAGCCTGATTTAAATACAAAAGTGTATGTATGTTGTGATCGAATTGTTCACTGATGAGTCTCCAGGAAGTATATATTGCGGTTATCGGATGCAATAACTGTGGCAAATGCGATAATATCTGTCCCTTTGGAGCTTT
>JBNJIC010000157.1:0-3457 GCA_051749005.1 Halobacteriota archaeon
ACACTTGCAATCATTGCAAGGGCAATTTCAGCACCAAGATCACTTGCAGCATACGAGGCAGGAGCTGTAGGTCCGGGTAAGGACTGTGGATATGAGAACACCATCGTAAAATCAATTGCTGGTGTCCCAATTGCACAGGAAGGTAAGAGCTCAACCTGCGCACACTCTGATGTCATGGGTAACCTTGTCATGCAGTGCTGTGACCTCTGGTCCAATGAATCTGTGGAATACCACGCAGAATTTGGTGGTACCTCCGTACAGTGCTGGTCAGAATCCCTTGCATATGACTGTGCTCTTATGAACACAGCAACTGCAACAGGCCAGGAAAAGACTCTCAGGGACCTTATGGTACTTTCCGACAAGTACAGGGATCCACAGGGCTATGTGCTTGCATATGACAATGCATATCGTGTTGGTGAAGCAATTGTCAAGGACGGAAATGACATCTACCTCCGTGCAAAGAACGCTGCACTCAAATCCATCGAGATCATGGAAGAGGGTATGGCCGGCAAGCTCGAGCTCACCAGGTTCGAGAAGGGAGCACTCGCAGATGCAAAGGAAGCACTGGTAGCACTTACTGACGACCAGGATACTTTCATGAGCGACTGCATGACCAAGTACAAGGAAGAGGTCAAGGTATTCCTGCCTGAGAACTACGGTCTCTAAGCAGTTTGAAGAAAAGTTTTTCCAGACGTGGACAGTAGCCCCATTCCCCTTGGGGCTACTTTCATCACCTTGAGAATTTATTCTTTTGTTACAGGCATTATAGAGAACCTTCTAACTACTACAATAAGTACTTTAATTGAAGATGTACACAAAAATCAAGCAGGAGGCGATATTCAAGAATTTACAAACTCCTTTATCTCCTTAAAATCTTGATCTTTATTTTTAAATGAGCAATATTTGCTCAGTTATCTATTATTATTTAGAATTGTTTGAATATATATTATTAATTAGAAGTTTACAACATCCATTATTACAATAAAACAGGAAGTGATTACATTTGACAAATGATGAAGAGGCACCAGATAACTGTATTTTATGTAAGCCAGAGAATTCATTTCATATAATCGATCAAACATCAGATCATGCACCACTCGGTTTTATGGGACTTGGTCTTGCTGCTACAATGCTTGGGCTGATGGGTTCAGGATTCTTTACAGATGCTACTATGGTAGTATCAATGTCCATTTTCCTTGGTGGATTTGCACAGGTATTTGCAGGTATTGAAGGCTGGAAGAAAGGAGATGTTTTCGGAGCAACAGCATTCTCAGCCTTTGGTCTGTTCTGGTTCTCCTTTGCTTTCATACTTATGGCTACAGGAATTGCAGAAGGAGTTCTCGGTGCAGCCAGTGCAGCATCTGTTGGTTTCTACCTTCTGATATGGGGTATAGTTTCCCTTGTGTTATTGCTTGTTACATTTAAGATCGGAATCAAAGCAATAATCGTGGTATTCGTAACACTAACACTGACATTCTTCCTTAATGCAGCAGCAAACTTTGGACTTGGAGTTGGTGCTCTTGCAGGTTATATGACCTTATTGCTTGGTATTTCTGCATTGTACACCTCACTTGCTCTTGTGGCAAATACCGTATTTGGCAGAACAGTCGCACCGCTATGAGATCACTATAAAACCACAATAAAATAAGACACAGACAAGTATTTCCAGGTCTTCTGCCGGTCTTTGACCGGCTGTGCCTGGCATGAAAAAAACAATTGAAAAAAGAAGTGATCGATATGTGGGGAATATATTCAATAAAAGGGATATCAATTGTGATTTTTTTAGTTTATCTGGCAATTGCAATGCTGGAATTAACTATTGGTATCTTTGCCGGTCTCTCTGCAATCGAATCAATAGGATATTACTCTCTTTTTGTTTGTGTTGTAGGATCTGCAAGAATAATCGTTCCACAGATAGTCTCCCGGTTCACTGACAGAGAACATCCATATGGATACAAAAAATATGGCTCATTGATGTCTCTTTTTATTGCTTTAATTTTTGTTTTGTTTGAAATATACATTCTGAAAACGACAATCACAACTATATCTGTAGATAACTATTATAGATTTTATTCATTTGTAATCAGCATTTTAGTTGTTGCAATTATGCTGGACATTCTAATACTGAGGACCAAAAAAGAGAATTCTGGCACAGGAATAAAAGAAATATTCACCCCTTCTCTGGTAGAAACCAATCTTTTTTTATCAATTGTGGTTTTAGGGGTCTTACTATCCGGAACCATCTATCAGCTGGTAGAAATTCTTGTCGTTTTTTTGATAGTTGCATTTTTTCTCAAAGAGTGTACATCTATCATTATGGAATCCAGTAATACCCTATGTGATGCATGCAGGCTTGATGAAGATGCAGTATGCAGGATTGTAACGTCGATAGATGGTGTTGAAGATTGCTATATGGTGCGTGCACATGGAGCTTCTCAGAACCTCTTTGTTGATCTTCGTGTAAAGGTATTGTCTGACATGCACATCAGGGAGACCCAACGTTTGGTTGGAAGCATTGAAAATGATTTAAAAAGAACTTACAGAGGGGTTTCAGATGTTTTTGTATACGTCGAACCTTTATAATGTTCGTTCTTATGAACAATATGAATTTCTGGTTTCGATCGGATCAGCAGCTATCCGGAAGTTACTGTTAGAAAGAATGGTGATAAATAATGCAATATAGTTTAGGTATAGATGCAGGCGGTACGTATACAGATGCAATCCTTGTGAGGGATTCGGACAGGTCGGTTGTAACTTCCAATAAAGCCCTGACCACATACCCTGACCTGATCGGGGGAATTAAGAATGCCATAGATGGTATCAATGAGAGTTATCTGGGAAAAGTAAAGCTTGTATCTCTTTCTACAACACTTGCCACAAATACTGTTCTGGAAGATACAGGTTATCCGGTAGGTCTTATTCTTGCAGGTGATCATAATGTCGAAAAAGATTTTCCGACAAATGATATCCTTTTCATCTCCGGCGGTCATGATCATATGGGTGAGGAAATGGCTCCGCTGGATATTGAGGCGGTCAAGCATTTTGTGCACAGGGTTCAGGACAACGTATCCGCATTTGCAGTTTCTTCACATTTCAGCATCCGTAATCCGGAACATGAGCTGCGCGTAAAAGAACTTATCACAAAACTTACCGGTAAACCGGTCGTGTGTGGCCATGAACTTTCCCAGGACATAGGCGCCTATGAAAGGTCGGTTACTGCTTACCTGAATGCACAGTTGTTGCCTGTAGGGGAGCACTTTATAAACGCTATCATAGCCGAGATGAAGAGGAGGCATATGAAAGCCAGGCTCATTATGCTAAAATGTGATGGTTCGGTAGTTGGTATCAGGGATGCTCTCGAAAGACCTATTGAGACTATCTTCTCAGGACCTGCAGCAAGTCTGATAGGTGCTTCCTATCTTACTGATCTGGATACCTGTGCTGTAGTAGATGTTGG
>JBNJIC010000158.1:0-3379 GCA_051749005.1 Halobacteriota archaeon
AGGAGTGGTAAATGTGTATGATGAAGAAATTATTTTTGAATATACTAACTGGAAAAATCTTGCATCGTCAATATTAGAACAAAAAATATATGATTATTATAAAACTGAATAAAACTGACAGATCAAAGTGAGTACCATGCCAAAGAATAAAACAATAAGGATGGAACACGGAGCAGGCGGAGACCCTATGCAGGCTCTGATACGTGATCTGATACTCAACAACATAACTAACAGATCTGCGGGACTCGTAGGCCTTGATGATCTCGATGATGGTGCAACGATAAACATCACAAATACTATTGAAAATAGCAATAGAAATGGAAATGGAACCAACCATGCTGAGATTGTGGTCACCACAGACAGTCACGTGATCAAACCGGCCTTTTTCCCGAATTCTAACATTGGAAGGCTTGCTGTTTCTGGTACTGTGAACGATCTCGCAGTAATGGGAGCTGAACCTCTTGCACTTACCTGTGCAATGATAGTTCCTGAGGGATTCGAACTTGCTTCTTTTGAGAAAATAATAATATCCATGAACGAAGCTGCAGAAGAGGCTGGTATTCCTATCATAACAGGCGATACGAAAACGATCGAGAGGAACGGGCTTGACTCAATTATAATCAATACAACAGGCATCGGTATTGCTAATGGAGTGATCCGTGACTGTGGTTTGTGTCCCGGGGACAAAATAATACTCACAGGAACCATAGGTGACCACGGGATATCGCTTCTGGCTCACAGGGAGGGATTCGAGCTTGGAAGTGACCTGGTATCTGATGTTGCTCCCTTGTGGAATATGGTAAAAGATATTTTTCACATACAAACTTCTGAAGGCAAGCCTGCAATATCTGCCATGAAAGACCCGACCAGAGGAGGACTCGCAGGCTCACTGAACGAAATGGCACAAAAAAGCGGGACCGGAATTATCATTGAACAAAAGGAACTGCCTATAAAGGAAGCAGTAGCATCTGCCTGTGAAATGCTCGGGATAGACCCTCTTGAAGTGGCAAATGAAGGTAAAGCCATAATCTGTGTAAAGGCTGAACATGCAGAAGAAGTACTGGCAATTGTTCGTGAAAATGAATATGGCAAAGACGCTGTTATCATAGGGGAAGCAACAAAGGAAAATTCAGGTAAAGTGCTCATGAGAACAACTATCGGAAGCATGAGGTATGTGGATACGCCTACAGGTGACCTTATACCAAGGATCTGCTGAAACATTCATCGTGAACAAAATACATTCGAAAAATAGGTTCATGGGAATTGTGGAAGAGCTTCCCGATATCTTGATCAGATAGCTAAATCCACATATCACAGGAATTGTTGCAACTGGCTCGAAATTTCGTTAATATGCATCTGCACTATTTGTCAAGTTCACAAGAGGCACATTCGCACCTCTAACCATTGTTTTCTTTCCGTAATAACACTCCGGACATATTGGATCAGCACTGGAGGTTTTGATCCTGTCTCCACAGCTTTTACACCTTGCAATTCTTTCCCTAGTTTCCATTTCATTTCACCTCAGGATTGCTCACTCTCATCTTCGACTTGTTTATCTTAATGAGCAGGAAGGTCAAAGAAGAAAAGATCGAATAATTTCCCATCTTTTTCGATGTCTATGTAATCAGGACCTATCTTGAATGTAATTCCATCTCCTCTGGTTACAGTTATGAGGTCTTGTGATTCGGTGATGGCAACCATGATTTTAGACCTCCTTAAAGAAGATAGATTTTCTTTTACTAAGGCGGATCACACAGATACAGACTTTCTTGTTCATTGATATGAGCTTCCTCTTTTGTTGTATACAGAAGCATCGCGTTTCCCATTATCATTCCCCGGGAAATGTATTGCCAGCTTCACTTTGTATTCAGTAACTGTTTAATAGCATATATTTATTTTGTAAATAAAAGATATAGAATACATAATTGGTATATATAGAATATATTTTATATGCGCAAATTTTTAAAACCATTTTATTGTATATAGATTCAGAGATAGGAGCATTAGATGTTATACTTTATAACGCCCAATCGATCTTTAATGAAACAAAAAACACAATGCTCAGTCTCATATTACTCCAATCTGCCGACAAAACCGGGAGTTTATGGATGCTACTGACCCATAAAGTAAAGCATAACCAAAACCTTACACAAGAGCTCCTTGCCGCGAAATCCATCGCTAACTACGTCGTACACAACCAACCTTTTTTTGGAGACATAGAAACCGAGTTAAAGCAGTTTGGCCTCAGGAACATTCTGGCCAGCCAGATAGCTAAAAAGTACAAAAAGCTCAGGAATGCAAAAAAGGTGAAAAATGTCAACCTTGTGGTTCCAAAACGTGGTATCAAGATCAACAAAAAAATGGGAACTATTTACATCCCATCACTTAGACTGAACCTTTATTATTATTTTCCGCATAACTTTGAGAGAATAACACAGATAGAACTGAACGAGGAACATGCCTTCATTTCAACTGTTGTTACAGAAAATTCTCGAATGGATGCAAAGAACTGGATCGGAGTAGACAGGAACACCACCGGTCATGTGGCAGTTGTCGCTGACCTGAGAAGTGGGGCTGTAACAAAACTTGGCAGATCGTTACCCCATATGTACCGAAAATATGCTAATATAAAGACGAAACTACAGAAGACCGGCAAACACAAGAAACTCAAAAAGGTCAAATCTCGTGAGAAACAGATCATGCAGGATCTGAACCACAAGATCTCCCGAAAGATAGTAAATATAGCCAGGAACACGGACAGCGGGATCAAACTGGAAAACATAAGGGGTATCAAGAAACTTCCTGACCCTTCAAATCCTTCTCATTATTCCCTGGACAACTGGACCTTCTACCAGATGGAGCAATTCATCCTCTACAAGGCCAGGTTGCTTGGAATACCTGTTACCTACGTTGATCCTGCCAACACATCAAAGATATGTTCCAGATGCGGAGCAAAAGGTAACAGGACAAGGAAGTCATTCACATGTCCCTCATGCGGGCATGTTGACCATGCCGATGCCTTAGCGGCGTTCAATATAGCAGGCAAAGCCCCGATCGGTAATGAGTCGATCCATCGCAGAAAGAGATGTGGTGGAAGGGAATCCCGGCGCCCCTCCAGTGGCAGACACCATAAAGCTCGCAAACTTGCCGCGAGCACGTCGGTTTCTTCAACTTCAAATGACTTATCTTCATTTTTCAACATATTATAAAGCTCCAGATTCCGATCCAGATCAACAGTTCTAAATGTCGCTTCTGGAGCGCGGGTCGAGGTGTTGAGCTATGCTCAACACCTCACTGAGAGCAGAATGGAATCTTTGATCATAGATTTAAAATAAAAAAAACAAAACTGTTTTTCCCCTGAATTCGGGAGAACGGAAGT
>JBNJIC010000159.1:0-3344 GCA_051749005.1 Halobacteriota archaeon
TATATTTCCGTGGTTTGGATAGATACGTGCCCAAGGATATCCCGGATATAGACCAGGTTGACTCCGGCCTGAAGAAGGTGCATGGCCTTACTATGGCGAAGACAATGAGGGCTGATTGTTTCGGGCATTAGTTCTGGATTTGCAACACGTGCATTTGCTGCATATTGCGAGAGGATGTAAGTCACACCGGCATTTGTCAGTTTTCCACCCCGATTATTGGCAAAAAGAGGTTTTTGATTTGCTGCGAGCCTGTCCAAACCGTTCTCCTCCATGTACTCTTTCAATATTTTTACCTGTTGCTCCCGTAACGGGACGAGCCTCTTTTTCTTTCCTTTGCCGTACAGTGTGACATAATACGGCTGCACCAGATGCAAGTCCACGGGAGTTAGGTCGATCAGTTCCTGCACCCTAGCCCCACTGTCATATAACAAGGCAATCATAGCAAGATCCCTACGCCCGGCTTTTGTCGTTCTGGATATTTGTGAAAGCAGCAATTTCATGCCTTCTACGGAAAGATAGACCACATTGCGTTTTTCCGTCTTTTTGATCTTGATGGACAGTATCTCCTGCCATTGTTCCAAATGTATCACATCCTCATATTGCATATACCTGCTGAAGGAGTGAATGGCAGCTAACCTCTGGTTTCGCGTCGAATCTTTACTAAATTTCTCATTCTGCAACCAATTTAAGAAGTCCAATACTGTTTTACGCTTCAAAAGTTCCACTGATATGTTCTCAGCTTTGACATGCTTCATTTCATCCATATAGTTCAGGAATAACACGAAAGTGTTGCTGTAGGACCTTATCGTATTGTGGCTTGCTCCGCGTTCACAAGCCAGGTATTCGGTAAAAAACGATGTCAGGTATTTTGCGAAGTCATTATTTTTCATTGGTTCTCACTATCTTAGATATTGAAGGGAAGATGTATGAAGATATGGATTGCTCCATTTCTATGATGTCCGGAAACATTTCCTGGGTCAGCCTTACATATCGCTCCGTCCCAATCAAAGTCTTGTGACCGAGGAATATGGAAAGTACAGGCAGCACACAATATATGTCTGCTCCGGCTTTTACCTGGCCCATGAGCGAATGGACGGCACAGGTATGCCGCAAGTCGTGTGTCCGAGGACCGTGATTCCCGCCCAAATGTGGTATTCCACATTGCTTCAAAACTTTTTTGAACCAGTTGTAGACATTGCTTTTATTCAGGGGAAATCCCGATGGTGATATGAAGAAAAAGGATTCATCGTCAGACACATTCAACAATGGAAGCCGGTTCCGGTTTTCAACATACTGTAACAAAACCTGCCTCAGGGATGTATTGAGTGGTATCAGACGTTGCTGCTGGTTCTTTGTCTTCCTAATCAATATCGTGTCATTGTTGAGATTCACGTCACCGTTCTTTAGCGACACAACTTCGCTGATCCGCATGCCTGTGCCATACAACAACCGCAGAATGGCCGGTATGGAGAACATTTTGCTGCTCATGTTTCTATATGTCATTGTAAGGGCATCACTAGCGCAGAAAATCTCCTGCATCTGCTTATGGGTGAACACATAAGGAATGTAGACGTCAAAGTTCCTTTTGGGGGGCCGGGGCACGTAGCAAGGATAGCCCATATGGCACATGTACCTGGCAAACTGTGATATGATTGACCACTTATCGTATAGGGTTCTTTCGGATTCATTCACCTTATCGCTTCGCCATTTGCTGATCATGGCCTTTGTCAAGACAGGCTCTTTAATGTTTTCCCTGATAAAGAACAGGTCGAACTCTTTGAAGATGTACTCTATCTTCACGGTCCCAAAGCCCATGGTCTTTTTTAGTCTCAGAAAGCTCTGCATGAATGGAGCGAACACACTGTTGAATGTATAGTTAATCATAGAATGCACCTCCTTTCTGTTCGTAGAATTTGGGGTTTACAATTGGAACTTCGAGGGTACATTTCATAAGGTTTTCTGTATCTATCCTTAGATATTCCATTGTTGTCTGTGTACTTTTATGACCTAATGCACTGGATATTATTGGGATCGATATCCCGTTTTTAAGAAGGTTACTGGCCAGCGAATGACGCATTGAATGAGGCCCGAACCTTCGTTTTGATATATCCACTCCGGAACCTTGCATTATTCGGGATATTACACCGTTTAGGCCTATCCTGTTCATTGGACGGTACGGGGCACATGCCGTGAGGAATATATTCGTCAAGCCAGATACCGGCCTGGCATATTTCAGGTAGTTCACTATCGCCTCCCCAACAGCAGGAAGCAATGGCAGTTCGACAGGGCTACCTGTTTTAGCTTGTACGAGTATTATCCGATTGGTATCCCAATCTATATTATCTAATGTCAAACTCGCTATATCCGACACTCTCAAGCCAAGGCGGGAAGCCAGCAAAAGAATGGCGTAATCCCTTTTCCCGACCGGACTTGCCTGGTCGACAGACTGCTCTATCTGGCATACTTCCCCGGCACTGTATACAGAGGGAAGTTTCTCATGGTGAGGAAAGTTATTGTGCCCAATCACATATCCAAGATTTGTGCTCGTGTACTTTTTTTTATTCAGGAAACGGCAGAAAAGCCGCATCGTATAATAGTGATGATCCTTTGCGTACGGTGTTGCATCAATAAAGTCAAGAATATCCTGTTCTTTGATATCCTCCACCTTATGCACCGATTTCAGTTCAAGCCCTGCGATAAAGTAACTGAGCATCCTGCGGTGATTTTTTATCGTCAGCTCACTTCTCCTCAATACCCTCAATGTATCTAAGAACTCCGATGCAACTTGTCCTATTTCTCCTGGAAGCGGATGATTGACAAGGTGTACAATCCTTTTTCTTATTGTTCCTTTTTCAAGATAATCTGATAAGACATGTACATTACGCTTTCTGGCTCGTTTGGTGGATGGAGCTGAGTTCTTTGTTGCGTATTGAAGATATCCTTCACCTACCTCTGGAGTATATGAGGAGATTCCGCACTTTTCCATATACGGGATGATTCCATCCTTCCATCGTTTCTGATGCACAGAGATACACGCATCAGAATAACCCAATTCCTGAAGATGCTTTACACATTCTTCTATCAGGGTGTGAATGTCCTTAGCTTTAATATCCATATTACACTTTTTTGATGATAATTTTTCTTCATCAAACAAGGTAACCATAATATTATCAAAACAATATTATCAAAAGTAAGACTAATAAACAGCTATTTAAAGTGAGAGTGAGATGATGGCTTTGGATAATAATTTACTTTGGATAAGAATATTTATCATTAGTTTTGATAATTTTTCACTGGATATTGATTTGCTGGAAAAGAGACTGAACACAAAAATTGCATTGGTC
>JBNJIC010000160.1:0-3308 GCA_051749005.1 Halobacteriota archaeon
TTTCAAGGCTCTTGATATATCGTTTATTGATGTAGGTTCTGAGTCAATTACAGAAAGTACTCCTTTCTCAGAACTGTCCAGTCCTAAGGCTTCATAGCCAGTCTTTACAAAGAACTTGGTCTGCTGGAAATTTTCATTCAGGCTTTCCCGGGATATGATCTTGTTACGCCTGAGCTTTTCAAGGAAACCAGCATACTGCCTTGCAGCAACGCACAAAGGCATCACCCTTCTGGGACCGATGTAAAATGTTCCTCCCTTTACCCACACATGACTGTCACCACCCATTGCGGAGGTTTCCATCTTTAAGGCTTTCACCCGGGTTTTCCAGCCACCTACAACAGCTCCTGATTTGCTTATCTCCGGAACGCCATTGTAAATTGATAAGAGGTCTGTGCTTGTCCCCCCTACATCAATGACTGCACATGTATCCCTCCCTGAAAGATGGGAGGCACCCAAAAGGCTTGCAGCAGGTCCCGAAAATATTGTTTCAATGGGTTTATTAAGGGCATCTTCCACATTAGAGACCGAGCCATCACATCTTAGTATCAGCATCCGGGCTTCTATATCCCTACTCTTGATATCGGATGTCACAGAATTCACGAATGATGCAGTAATGGGTATCAACCGGGCGTTCAGGAACGCTGTAACAGCTCTTTCGTATGCCCCAAGTTCCTGAGAAAGTTCATGCCCGCATACCACAGGCATAGAGGTCAACAGGCGTATCGTTTCCTTTGTCTGAAGTTCATGCTCCGGATTACGGGTTCCAAAATTCGCAGAGACTGCATAAGCTGCTACTTCGTCCTTTGTTGACAGAACAAAGTCGTGAATAGTTTCGATGTCTAGAGGTGCGACCTCCTCTCCGTTATGATCATGACCACCTGTCACAAAAATAATATTCCTGGTCGGGAAATCTTTTTCAACAGGATGTTCTCCCACAAGTATCAACCCCACAGGATCACCGGTCCCTTCAAGTAGGGCATTGGTCGAGAGAGTGGTTGAAACGGATACAAGACTTACGTCTGCCAGATATTCTTTATCTAGAGAATCCAACACATTCTTTATACCTTCCAGAGGATCAGGATATGTTGTAAAAGCTTTTTTTGAATCAACTACCCCTCCATCTGAATCTCTTATTATAACCGCATCTGTATATGTACCACCTGCATCAATACCCAGACTATATTGCATTATTAATCTCTCTCTATATTGTATAGACACTTAAATCCGACATTGTAATCATTAAACAAGAATCATGACAATCAAATTATTTAGAAGACAAGAAATGAGAAAAACATAAAATGAGAAGAGATCTTCTCAATAACCATAGTTTGCAGGCCTGAACTCCAGCATTTCTGCCTTTAACTTTTCCATCTGTCCTTCAATAAAAACATCCTTTTCGTCAGTCAGAGATTCAAGTACCCTGCTAGCTTTAGCCAAAGATGCTTTCTCGAACCTTGAAAGTCCAAGCTGCCCTTTTGATCCGTCCTCAACAATATCACAGGCCTCAATAGCAGCATTTTTTGCACGCAGATAAATGTCGTTACTATCCTTTACGATAGCTTCACCAATCCTGTAAGCATTATCAAATGCAAGTATGAATGCCTGTGGGTCACGATAACGGTCAGATACCATCAATACATCCCTAAAGACCTTTGCATAACCTGCCTCAATAGCAGAATTCAGCATAGAACAATCATAGGATAATGTTTCACCCCAGCACTGGACACTTGTACCGCCGAATTCACCATGATACTCCACCGACTCATTGGACCAAAGGTCACAGCACTGCATAACAAGGTTACCCATAACATCGGAGTGAGCACACGTTGAAGCCTTACCTTCCTGAGATATAGGCACACCTGTAATTGCTTTTATAATTGTGTTCTCATATCCGCAGTCCTTACCGGGACCTACAGCTCCTGCCTCGTATGCAGCAAGAGACCTTGGCGCAGATATAGCTCTTGCCACTATAGCTATTGTATGGGCAAGTTTCCTGTCAAGAAGACCTCCTGCAATGAACATTGCAGTATTGGCCTGTGAACAATCAGTATCTCCTGCAGGTATCACATTGTGCTTCTTTGCGATCTTACTTATCTCAGACCAGATGAACTCAACGTCAAGGGTTCCAAGAATACCTATAGAGAACATAATTCCAGGAAGGTCATTACGAAGGATCGCATTATCGAAAACACCTTTACCACCAAGCGATTCGATAGAGAGCATATCTGCCCCGCTGGAAGCCACCTGGTCAAAAGATTCCATAAGAATATCATATGATTCACCACGCAGGTCAAGGGTCTCACGCCCTCCGCGGATGTCGGCAAGTGTATTACGCAAAGCACACTTGATACCATATTCATCATAATATTCTTCCATAATGGTCTTCTGTGCATGGGCGATCTCTGCACCCCATTCCGGATTGGTTGTCATCTGAAGCACATGTTCGGTCTCAAGGACCACTGATGGGAAACCTACCTGAACCATCCTTTGAAGAATATCTGTGGTGATCTTTTCATATTCTGAAATAAGCTTTTCTTTTGAATCACCTGAAGCAGGTCTTGGAGCATAATTTACTTCTGCTGATGTGTAACCAGCTCCGATCTCCAGGTCAAAACCTGTACTTAATGGATAAACGGAATGTCCAAAGACCATATCCTCAAAATTATCATATGCCATTTTAGTATAACGTTTTACATCCATGATCTAATCACCTTCAGTGTTTATGGAACTCTTTCCTGAGGCTTTCAATATCAAAACCTTTCAGGATAGCATCTGCAATCTTCGGAACATCGGCTGCTTCCTCGCAGTAAAGTCCAAGATCGTACTGGGAAACGAAGTCCTGTGTTACAGCTCCTCCTCCACACACCACAGGAACATCAATATCACTATCAAGAAGACGTGAATTTACATCCTTGAAAGCTGACATCGTGGTTGTCATGAGAGCAGTTCCGGTAAGCATGATCGGTTTTTCCCTCTTGACAGCAGCTATGACCTCCTCAACAGGAACATCCTTCCCAAGATCGATCACTTCATAGCCCTTTGCTCTCAAAAGAACTGTTACGATCTTCTTTCCTATATCATGAATATCCCCTTCCACAACATAGGAAACCACCTTTCCTTTGTATTCATGCTCTTCCCCTGAATGTTCTTTACAATATTCAATTCCCTCGATCATGGCCTGGGCCGAGATGATCACATCAGGAAGATAAAGCATGTTGTCATCATAAAGTGTTGAAACGATCTCCATTCCAACCATCAGAGCATCATTTATCAGAGATATAGAATCTTTTCCTTTGTCTATAGCGTTC
>JBNJIC010000161.1:0-3258 GCA_051749005.1 Halobacteriota archaeon
AGTTAACATTCCGGTACTAAAAACAACCTTCAGCTATGAAGAAATTCCGGAAGATTTGGCGTGCTTGCTGTCGGATATCCGGATGTCTTCATATCTGGAACCTTTTTCAGACCACATAGAAGTTCATTGTGCTGAATTAAAGTCCATAGTGACTGTTTTGAATTGAAATTCTTATATTCTCCTGATTGCCAGACTGTGCCGAATAATTATGTAACGCCGTTAATTTCATAGGAAGTTAACAACCTTTTTATAGACCCTCCGGATATTGCCATCCATTGCAGAATCTATAAAACATGATACTGGCCAATACCACAGTTTAATGATCTGGCTAAATAAATCTATAAAAGCAGGTGACTGAATGATAGAAGCGTTCGAACATTATTTACTGGAAGATTGTCCTTATGGGGATGAGACCACTGAACTCCTTGAGATCAAGGGAGAAGGATCACTTAAGATAATATCAAGGAATGCGGGCATTGCGGCCTGTGCAGACGACCTCGCCGATTTCCATGAGAAAAAGGGACTGAAAGTAACCTCATATCTTGACAACGGAGAAAGATTCGAGGAGAATTCCATACTCTTTGAAGCAGAAGGCGACCTCAGGACGATCTTCAAACTATGGAGAATATCACAGACATTCCTTTCTATGACCTGCGCCATTGCAACAAAGACAAAAAAGATATCTGATGCTGCAAAGGCTGTGAACCCTGATGTCATAATTGCAACCAGCAGGAAGACACACCCCGGATTCCGCAAGTACGAGCTCAAGGCCGTAAGGGCAGGAAACGGGGATCACCACCGCAATTCACTGAGTGACTCTGTACTTATAACTCAGAACCATTTCAACGTGGTCGGATCCTTCGGGAAGCTAAATTCCATGAGGAAGATCGAGATAGAACCAAGGACAAGGGAAGAGGTATTCGAATACGCACCAATTGCAGACGTTTTGCTCCTTGATCACTACACACCCGAGGAATTAAAGGAAGTTACTCCTGAGCTTCGTAAGATCAACCCGAAACTCGAGCTTGCAGTCGGAGGCATCGAGTTCAATGATATTCCAAAATATGCAGAAGCTGTTGATATCGTCGTAACCACTGCACCATATTATGCAAAGCCTTTTGACCTCACAACAAAGATAGACAGGGTCTGAGAAACAAAAAAGGAAAAAAGCTCCCGGGTGAAAATAAGATGGAAAATAATAATTCATTAATACCAGTGTTGCTTGAGCAGATCAGGCAGGATCTCGGTGAAGAACTCAATGGGATCTATGTAGAAGATGTCAGGGTCGGTGTTGTCTACAGCGGTGTAAAGATAACAGGCGGTTACGGAGGAATTGCAGCCACACAACCCCAAAAACCACAATCCGATTCAGCACACTGTGCAACACTGCCAAAGGCTGGAGACATGAACGGCAGACCGGCATCAGAGATAATGGAGATGGCTATATCAGATAATACCCTCAAGGCTGTTATTGGAGTGGCAACCGTGAATGCACTGGCTACCATGATATGCGACCTTTATCCTGAGAAGTACCCATTCTCAGATACCGATGTTCTTGAACTGATTAAACCGGGAGACAAAGTTGGAATGGTAGGCCATTTCAGCCCCATGATCCCACGGATACTGAAGATCACAGACAACCTTACTGTTATTGAAAAGAAGGATATCTTTGATGACCGAATAAATGTTGTTCAGGAGCATGAAGCTGCCGAAGTACTCTCCGGATCAGATGTTGTCATAATAACGGCCAGCACACTGGTGAACGGAACAACTGAAGAACTGATATCCATGAAAGAAAATGCCCGTGAAGCTGTACTTCTCGGCCCTTCTGCAGTGATGCTGCCGCAGCCGTTCTATGACAAAGGCTTCACTGCGGTGATGGGAACACGAATAAACGATACCGACACTATGTTAAAGGTCGTCAGTGAGGCAGGCGGAACGAAGCATTTGCTCAAAAAATGTGGTGAAAAGTTCTCATTTGTTAAATAATATGATACGATAATAAGATTGTAACATAATAAGATCATAAGATCACAAAACAACATTTCCACCGAAAAAAGGAATTACAGAATGGATACATTCAGGTTCTACACAAGAGAAGACACACCTCCGGAAACTATCAGGCATATTGTTGATTCACTGGAGAACATCAGGGACAGCCATCAATGCAACTTTGAGATACTGGCCATAGAGGATCTCAAGGATGACAAAAAGGATGAGCTCATCGAATCCATCAGGGTGATCAGCAGGAAGAATGCCATAGGTGTTGTCAGCAAAGGCAGGGGATCACTTCCCATCTCACGCAAGAAGAACCTGAGCAATGTAGGCATACTCATCCATTCCCGCGACGGCAAGGACATTTCAGTCCACCCGAATGTGAAGAACAACAAACTTACAACCGCTGTCCAGTATCTGAACCTGATCCTGAATTCCTCCAGCGTGGAAGATGCGCTGGACTCGAAACACATCTGCGAAGATGATATCTCAAGGATGATCACCAGCCTTCCGGAGTTGATCGAACCTGGCCTTACCTTCAAAGAGATCGAAGTAGAGGTCGATGGCGGCAGGATCGATGCGGTCTTTGTCGATGAGCAGGGAAAGCACTTTTTGATAGAGATCGAGATCAATGCAAGGGACAATGCCATCGGTCAGGTTCAGAGGTTCAAGCTGCCTTATGCTGAAAAGTGTGGGGTTGATCCTGAGGACATACGTCTGGGGATCGTCTGTGCGAACATTGACAGCAGCAGGATGACAGCATGTCGTGGTGCGGGGATCGAGGTTTACTGTCTTTGTCTGAAGAAGATGGAATGAGAAAAAAGAACAACAGGAAAAAGGATTTTTCTCCTCACTCTATTTTGACCTAATTCGTATTTTTCTCTATCACGCAGTCGTAAAACCAACCCCATAATATTCATCTCCCACCTTGATCACAGAGGACCCCTTATCTTCAAGGAACTCAATTGTTCGCTCCCATTCACCGGAATTTGCTTTGA
Organism: Halobacteriota archaeon; assembly: GCA_051749005.1. Lineage (GTDB taxonomy): Archaea > Halobacteriota > Methanosarcinia > Methanosarcinales > Methanosarcinaceae > Methanococcoides. The sequence goes on from JBNJIC010000161.1 coordinate 2,994, forward strand.
CATAGGTCTGGGTCTCAATGGCTTCCTTGAGTGCAGGGTAATCTTTCAGCTCCTCTTCAGTTACAACGACAAAATCCTCAGGAATATAAACCAGCCGATCAGCATCTATAGTTTTTGAATGCATATGGCTGTATGCACTCCATGCAAAGAAACCGGCCGAGATCATAAGTAAAGCCACAAACGATATTACGAATGCATTCACGACAAAAACACGGGATCTTTCCCTGCTGACCAGTATCCCGGTTCCAAATAATATCCAGTAGAT
>JBNJIC010000162.1:0-3235 GCA_051749005.1 Halobacteriota archaeon
TCTGCATCGCTGCTGTGCTCACTCTATTATTCTTTTCTTTTACTTGACCTACACTTGTTAGCTTTGACTTTGTTTTTTTTCTAAGAATCTTTGTTCTAACAGTTTCAGCTTCTGATCTGCTCATACATGATCAATGTTTATTGATTCGAGCGATAAACAGGTAAAATAAACTTATATTACATTGTGTCCCATATCCTTATTATAGGGATTTGGTTTTTCTATGAGCAAAGTTTCAATCGTTTTTGTATACAATGCAGATAGTGGTCTGGTCAATGAAATGAAAGATTATATACATAAGATATTGTCCCCTTCGGACTACGAATGCAATCTTTGTGCAATCACTTATGGTAATACAGGTATGAAGAGCGAATGGAAGTCCTTTGTTAACGATATACCTGTTCCGGTGGTCTTTTTACATAAGGATGAGTTCTATGAACAATTCAATTACCCTGGTGCTGCATTCCCATGCGTATATCTTCAAAGGGGCCAGAGACTCGATATGCTAATCACATCTGATGAAATAAATGAATGCAAAGACGTTGATGATCTGGAACTTCTTCTCAAGGACAAATTGAATTTCATTTCAAGTAATTAATTTTGTCATTTTTTTACTTGATAACTTCTCGAATATTTTGACTGAATATTTTCACATGATGTTGCTTTTCTGAAAGAGCATCATATATAACAAAGGAGCATCTATAATCTTTTTATATTATTGATGGGGTGTGCAAATGAAAGAGTATGATCTAATAGTAATAGGCAGCGGTTCAGGTATGAACTATGTTGGCCTGATAATGCAGGATAACCCTGAGATGAAAGTAGCGATCATCGACAAGGACAAGCCTGGTGGGATCTGTCTGACAAGGGGATGTATCCCTTCCAAGATGCTGCTGTATCCTGCAGAACTTGTAAGGGAGATTGGAAGAGCAGACAAGTTTGGTATCGATGCTGAGATAAGGGGCATTGACTTCAATTTTATCATGGAAAGGATGAGATCTTCCATCGGCCGGGATATTGATATGATCCACAAGGGCCTTTCTTCAAGTCCTAAAATGGATTACTATGAGGATACTGTTGAGTTCGTGGAACCATATGTTCTTAAGGTTGGGGATGAAACAATCACCTCAAAGATGATTTACCTGAGCATAGGCTCAAGACCAATGATACCTCCTGTCAAAGGTCTGGATGAAGTTGGTTATCTTACAAGTGACAATGTTCTTGAACTGACATCATTGCCAAAAAGCATTGCTATCATAGGTGGTGGCTACATAGCTGCCGAATATGGTCATTTCTTTTCTGCCATGGGCTCAGATGTAACGATTATCGGGCGCAGCTTAAGGATCATTTCCCAGGAAGAGCCGGAAATAAGTGAACTTGCAAGGAAGAAGATGCAGAAGTATATGACCATACTTACAGAACATGAGGTTGAAGAAGTTCAGGCATCAGATAACAGGAAGAAGGTTATAGCCAGAGACAGGCAGACAGGTGAGAAAAAAGAGATACTTACTGATGAGATCCTTGTGGCCACCGGGCGAAGTCCGAACACCGATATCCTTCATCCTGAAAAAGGAAATGTTGAAACCGATGAGCTGGGCTGGATAAAGGTCAATGGACACATGGAGACGAGCTGTCCCGATGTATGGGCCTTTGGTGATGCCAATGGTAAAAATCTCTTCAAGCATGTGGGTAACTATGAGTCCACAGTTGCCTACCAGAACTCGGTTCTTGACGGCGATATTACTGCTGATTATCATGCAGTGCCTCATGCCATTTTTTCCTATCCGGAGATCGCCGGTGTGGGGATGGGTGAAGCAGAAGCTGTGGGGCATTATGGAAAAGATAACATTTCCATCGGATTCCAGAGGTTTGAGGATACCGGAAAAGGTATAGCAATGGCCCTTGAGGATTATTTTGTAAAGGTCATATTGGAAAACTCCGCGAATATCTTGCTTGGTGCACACATAATCGGACCGCAAGCATCCGTTCTTGTCCACCAGATGATAACTCTTATGAACACTCCGGGATCCAATGTAGCCCCTATTGTTCATGGAATGGATATACATCCCTCCCTTAGCGAAGTTGTCAAACGTGCATTTTATTCACGGATGCCAGTTGATGAATATCATGCAGTCCTAAAGGAGCTGGAATTAGAAAGCTAACGCTGCTTTGATTTCATTACTTTATTTTAAATAAACTAAAAAATCAAAAAAGAATTACGAAGATAGGGCAAGAATAGCTTCTGCCAGATCTCCGTTAGCATTTTTGAGAGCTTCAAGGGCAGCTTCATCGCTTGCACCGGTCTGCTCTGCCACAAGTCTAACATCATCTTCAGGGATGGCAAGTTCACGTGGTACTTCCTCAGGAGTACCTGTAATCTGATATGTATCGACTCCCTGTGCATTCATTATGCTGACACTTGCGTTATTGAATACTATATCCTTATCCGCGGTCCTTATGATGACCTGTTCCACATCTTCTATCTCTTCGATGTTGATGCCCATCTGTTTCATCATCTGTTTGACTTTTTTAGGGTTCATGCCCCGTCCGCCCATACCTGGAATCATATGATCACCTTTTACTTACTACCGCGTAGGATGGCATTACTTAATTAAATACCTTGTTCTTAGTGGCAACTGCCACCGCAGCTGCTGCATCCGCTTGCAGCCATTGGATTATCAATGATGAATCCTTTGCCACCATCTGTCTCTATGTAATCGACGGTTGCCTTGTCCAGCTGTTCGCTGATATCAGGGCCCATTACGATCTTTATATCTTTGCTGTCGACGGTGACATCCTCTTCCTTGATCTCGTTGTCGAGTGCCATACCGTACTGGATGCCGCTGCACCCCATACCTGCAACAAAGATCCTCAGAGCATGGTCCTGTTTGTCTTCAGCTTCGAGCAATGCTTTCAATTCTGTTGCAGCAACATCTGTTATCTCGATCATTCTTTATCACTCCATTTTTCGTTAAGTTTCCGAAACCAATAAATGCGGTGATTTCTATATACAATTTTCGTCTATATATATGTTCGGGTCACTACGAACAGATCTTCAAATGAACTCCACATCATCATCTACAGGGTTTGTAAGTACTTCCTGTGTATATGCGTTGATCTCCACGGAGTTCCTTGAACCATTTACTTCCCATATGGGTACATATACCAGCTCGATGTTGAACCTGATATCATCCATGGATGGTTTGAAGAGCTTGTGCTCGGATATCATGGCTTCACC
>JBNJIC010000163.1:0-3173 GCA_051749005.1 Halobacteriota archaeon
TGCTGCAAGCCAGACTGATACTTATGTGTGTACCATGGGTGGCGTCGTCATGATACCCCAGCGTAAGGTATTGAACCTTATTGATTGCGGTATCGTTATCGGTAATACTAACATTTTCTCTTCCACAAAGGAGCTTGTTGCAAATGTTGCAGACCTCAATGAGAGTTTCCCGGATGTCATAGGTCCGGTTCTGTCATCCATTGGAAGGATGTCAATTATAGGTGAAAATTTTGTGAACTCAGAAGATTATGTTTCCATCGGAAAGCTCATGAACATCAACCAGGGTCTTCTGGATGCTATCGGTGTTGGATGCTCCGAACTAAGTTCATTTTCATATGCTGCCCGTAACAATGGAGCATATGGTGCGAAGATAACCGGCGCCGGAGGCGGCGGCTGTATGGTTGCGGTCGCTCCCCGTGAGCGTGTGGATGATGTTGCTGCTGCTATTGGTGCTGCAGGCGGAGAAGTTGTTGTAACAGAAGCAACGGATATTGGAGTAAGGGAGGAATCCCGGTGAGCTCAACAGAAGATATAACAATATTGAAGATCGGCGGGAGTGTCATTACCGATAAGAATTCGGAGTACGGTCTTGCCTGGGAAGAAGAGATAATACGTATTGCACGCGAGATCTCAGGATTTGAAGGGAAACTTATCATTGTGCATGGTGCCGGTTCATACGGACATCCGCAGGCAAAGAGATATGCACTTACTCAGAATTTCCATGCAGAAGGTGCCGTCATTACGCACAAGGCAGTAAAATCACTTAACAGGATCGTTGTTGACATACTGAACGATGAAGGTGTCAATGCAATAGCCGTGCATCCAATGGGTTGTACTGTTGCAAAGGAAGGCAGGATCTCAGAGATGTATCTTGGAAGTATTCGTCTGATGCTTGAAAAAGGTCTTGTTCCGGTATTGCATGGTGATGTGGTGATGGATAGTGAAAAAGGAGTGTCCATCATATCAGGTGACCAGGTCATTCCCTATCTTGCAACAACGCTTGGAGCATCCCGTATCGGAGTTGGAAGTGCTGCAAATGGTGTCCTTGATGATGAAGGGAAGACTATTCCGGCAATCACTTCGGATAATTTTGAGACCGTTAAAGGGTATATCGGTGGTTCGGCAGGAACGGATGTGACAGGTGGTATGCTTGGAAAGGTCCTTGAAATGCTGGAGCTTGGCAAAGCATCAAGTATAACTTCGTATATATTCAATGCAACTATTGCAGGGAATGTTTCGAGTTTTCTGAATGGTGAGAATATCGGAACTGCAATAAAAGATTCTTAATTACATTTACAGGTTTGATAAATTTGAGTACGTCCAGTAGAAAGATAGAACATCTTGAGCATTGTGCACAGCGTCCGGTAGAATCAAAGGATGTCACGTCAGGCTTTGAAGATGTGATGCTCGTACACCGGGCATTGCCTCAGATAAACATGGACGAGATCGACCTTTCCACTGAGATTTTCGGCAAGGAATTAAAAGCACCATTTTTGATAGCATCGATAACCGGTGGTCATCCGGATACCAAACCGGTAAATGCCGCTCTTGCAGAAGCTGCTGAAGAGATGGGTGTTGGTATTGGTGTGGGTAGCCAGAGGGCCGCCATAGAGGACCCCGAACAGGAAGATTCATTCAGCGTTGTACGTGATGTTGCTCCGAATGCATTTGTCTATGGAAACATAGGGGCAGCCCAGTTAAGGGAATACGATATTGAATCCATTGAAAGGCTCGTGGATATGCTGGACGCAGATGCAATGGCAGTTCATCTTAATTTCCTTCAGGAGGCCATACAACCTGAAGGTGACCGGGATGCTACCGGTGTTCTTGAGGCTATAGAAGAAGTCTGTTCACTGAAGGTCCCCATCATTGCAAAGGAGACAGGTGCAGGAATTTCCAGAGAGGATGCACATATGCTCAAAGAAGCTGGTGTCAGCGCTATCGATGTCGGTGGAGTCGGTGGGACTAGCTGGTCCGGTGTGGAGGTTTATCGTGCAAGGGAAAGCGGTGACAAGGCCTTCGAGGATATGGGCAATCTGTACTGGGATTTCGGAATTCCTACAGTTTCCAGTGTGCTTGAATGCATCGACTATCTTCCTGTGATCGCCACAGGTGGTGTCAGGACAGGGCTTGATATTGCAAAATCCCTCTCTATTGGAGCATATGCAGCAAGTGCAGCACTTCCTTTTGTCGGACCTGCACTTAATGGGAAAGATGCGGTCGTAAAGAGTTTATCAGCCATGCTGAATGAATTGAGGGTCGCAATGTTCCTTTGCGGTTGCGGGAACATAAATGAGCTTCGCAAAGAATCAAAAGCAGTTGTCACAGGCTGGACAAGGGAATATATTACACAGCGTGAGCTTGACATAAATGAGATCTGAGTCTATTTGGATTGAACTTAAATTTAGTGGAATGAGGTCGTGAAAGAAAAATTCCCGGCCATAAAAAAATATCACTTTCATTTTTTGGCCAAGAGGCCAAAGGAATTATTTGTATCGAAAGTAACCAGAAGTTATTGGAGGAAAATATGACAGATATTGGAATAATAGCAGTAGGCGGATATAATGAAATGGGCCGCAACATGACTGCTATAAGAGTAGACGAGGACATCATTATCGTAGATATGGGTCTGAGGTTAGACAGGGTCCAGATCCATGAGGATGTGGAAATTGATAAGATGCATTCTCTCGAACTTATCGAAATGGGTGCGATTCCTGATGATACGATCATGAAACAGGTCAATGGTAATGTTGCTGCTATTGTTTGTACACACGGTCACCTTGACCACATAGGTGCGATCTCAAAGCTTGCACACAGGTACACAGCACCGATCATCGGAACACCATATACCTCTGCTCTTGTTAAGCAGCAGATCGAATCCGAGGATCACACGGAAACTATTGCCAGGATCAACCAAGAAACAGCCTGGATTACCGGCCAGCTGGATATCAACAAGCAGGCCGCGCAACACAAAAGCCTGTTTGTGGCTGGCGGCCGCCCGGCAATCATCTGGATATGCGGCGCGGCGCTTGGCTATCAGTTCTTACTGTATCCTTTACTCTGCTGGACGTGGAAGCTCCTGGTCGCCACCGGCCATCTGCCCGACGGCATTGAGCCGCCGCCCACCATGTCGATGAGTGAGCTTATGCCGATTCTGCTGGGCTTGCTTGGCA
>JBNJIC010000164.1:0-3109 GCA_051749005.1 Halobacteriota archaeon
TAGCCAAGATGGAAACGACTACAACCGGAATTGTTGCGTCGCCGAAGGCGTGACGTACTGCAGTTCCTCAGGCAGAATCTCCAATAGGGTGTAGTCGGGATCTTCAGGCCCAGACCAGTAGTCCTCAAAGAAACGAATCCGTTTTGCGATGCTGGCTTTTGTCCCGCTGTCTTCAACAATCTCCGCTTTTCCCAGTACCCGTATACAGCGGTCCTCGTCATTCTCGTCGAATTTGTACGTAAACTCTACATTTGTATTCTGCCTGATCTGCATGACTTTGCTGCTAGAAGTGGAGGTCACCATCCAGAACCTACGGTCCAGGTATATCAGTGTCATCGGCCTTACCCTCGGCCGTATTCCATCCATGGTGGCCAGTGCAACAAACTGAGTTTCCTTGAATCGCTTCAAAATTTGTCCTAGTTCATCGCCCGTGTAAGTCATCCTGTCCCTCTTCACATTTCTGCCAGAGTAACAGCAAGGTCACATGTATTACAAGCAATCAAATGTGCCCCAGCGCTACCAGCACCCCGAAAGCGATAACAATTACTCCTACAATCTGGTGGAAAAGATGTGCCTGCTCGCCCCACAGTATCCTTGAACGAGCGACTAGGAGCCGATAGACAATGAACTCGCTTTTCAGACGACCACAGACAAGCAAAAACAGACCCGCTGCAACTATCAGAATACCCCATAGTACGTGCATATTTTCCTTCCCTTGTTAGATATGGGTTCTGGGTATTTTAGCACAGTGGCTACGAATAAGTGGTACCGTTTAGCTTTCCTGCTGAGTGAGCATCACCACTGGACGAACATGGGCATGTCTGTCCAGCCATGCGTACGATTAGGTGATTCCTTGTAGCTTCAAGGTTTGATTGGTATTTGTGCTAGAAACGTTCCCTTTTTTTTGCTAAGTACCCCCAAAATGGGAGGTTTTGTTAATTTAATAGTATTGACATGGATCCAATACATGGGTAATATAGGTAGGTTTATTCGGTAAAATGAATAATATGACTTTAGGGGGCTAAAAGATGAATAAAAATAGATGCTTTTCAAAGACAATGCTAACGATATCAATCATGTTACTCATGGTTATGAGTATATTCGTGGTGCCATCGAGTGCAGGTGCAAATGGTGGTGGAACATATGATTACGTCATAATAACTACTAACGATATAGTAGACAATAGTGAATATCTTGATTTCTTTATCAAAATGAAGGAAAACGAAGGACATACAGTAAAAATAGTCACAGAATCTGATTTTGGAGGTTTAACCGGTCAATATCCAAACGACAGAGCTGACAAGATCCGTAAATGGTTACAAGATAATTATGTTAGTCTTGGCATCGATTATGTCCTTCTAATAGGAGATCCTGATCCAGACAACTTCAAAGAAAGCGGAGATAGCGTTGGTGACATACCAATGAAGATGTGCTATCCAAGATATTTCAGAGCACACGACGGTGCACCAACTGATCTATACTACTCAGATCTAACGAGCGAATGGGATTTAGATGGCGATGGATTCTATCACGAGTCATTAGATTATGACCTATCTGCAACAAGTCCTCATTTTCCAATATCTTCAATAAATGAGGATTACTTTTCTGTTGAATGGTCTGGATATGTCCAAATAGATCACGCTAACACCAGCTATGATTTTAGGGTTCTATCCGATGATGGTATTAGAATAACGATTGGTGGTGGCACTGTTGATATGAATGACCTGGATAAGGAAGGTCTTTCTTATACATATGTTTATGATGAAACAGTGGAGACGGCTGGACGAATTCCGATAAGACTTCAATTTTGGGAGAATACAGGTGATGCTGTTTGTAGACTTTTTTGGAAAAATGATGCTGATGGAGATAGTTATAAAATCATTCCTTCAGACAAACTTTACACTGCGGACTCAGATTCTGCTTCTGGCGGATTGACCGCCGAGTATTACAATAATGAAGAAGGGGATGACCCTGAAGCAAATTGGTGGTTAGGTACTCCTGATTATACAACAGTTGATCAAGAGGTTGATTTTATCTGGGGAACAGGAGATATCGGGCCTTCTGATCCGGACTATACACCGGAGGTATATGTTGGCAGGATACCAGTATACAATGATGACTATGAGCAACTTGATAAAATCCTACGTAAAATAATAAATTACGAAACAGACCCGGGAGACATTTCTTGGAGAGAATCAATTCTTCTACCGATGGTGGAAATGAGTCCTACTACTTTTAGTGGAGGCCTTGGTGAAGCAATCAAAACAGATGTAGCCGATCATTGCGGATATTCCTATTATAGGATTTATGAGCCAGAAGACGCAGGTTTTTCACCAGAACTTACTCCTCCTACAATTGACAATGTTAAGAACGAATGGAAAAACGGCTATGGGATGGTCACCTGGCATACACATGGAGGGGAAGAGGGTGCATCTTATGTTATGAATACAGCAAATGTTGGAGCCCTTGATGACACGAAACCTTCGTTTACCATGCAAGCATCATGCCATAATGCATGGCCTGAAAACCCAAATAATCTTGCTTATTCCTTGCTGAAACATGGAGCTATTGCAACAATTGCTGGAACAAGAATGACAACAGTTCAGTTTGGAAGTTATGCATATGCAGATTTCGACCCAGCTGAATATATGAATCATCAGATAGCCTACTACTATACTCTTTATGTCATGCGGTATAACATGCCTGCAGGAGTCGCCTATTCAGAGGTAGTAAAATACCATAAGGCTCCTAATTCAAATGCAATCGAGTTTAACCTTTATGGAGATCCCGAGTGTTATCTACTCACAGTAACTCCAAATGAGTTTCCAACAGCTGATGCAAACGGTCCATACACAGGCGATGAAGGAAGCCCAATTACTTTTGATGCAAGTGGATCAGTAGATCCTGAAGCAATGCCTATGGAATACAGGTGGGACTTTGATGGAGATGATACATGGGACACAGACTGGTCAACAAGCCCCACTGCAGAGTATACGTGGGGTGATGACTACTCAGGAACAGTCAAACTAGAAGTAAGAGATGAAATCGGAAAAACTGACATCACAACGACGACTGTTACAATTCAAAATGTTGCACCAACGGCAACATT
>JBNJIC010000165.1:0-3049 GCA_051749005.1 Halobacteriota archaeon
TTTGCCAGAAACAGGCTGACCACATTGTCATTCCCATTGCGAAACATATCTGATAAAGTCGTGTGTCCTGACTCGGTGGCCGCTTTTGCCATTCCTACGGCACCTGCCGTGAAATAGGCCTGAATAAATGCAAGAACCAGCATTGTAAGAATGCCGAAAGCTATGACTGTACCAATACTATCATTGAACATCGGCATTATCATCCCCATTGTCTCTTCCGGGGAAAGGGAAGACGGATCAGTGATATCTGAAACGGAAGGAGCCAGAATAATAAAAGAAAGAATAATGATAGCCATCAAAAAAACAAGCATGCTTAGAAGCATGTTAAATATAAATGGTATGGCAATCCCAAGATTGCGTTTCCACGTTCCAAATCCTTTGTTGAGAACTCTACCCAGATCTTCATGCATGATTTTTATCGCCTCGAGATAGATTTAAAGCGTTTCTGAATCTATATAAATATTGCTTATATTCCGGTAATCTTGAGGATAAGTTATGAAAATGATCGCCTGCATATTAAAGGGTGTGAAGAATATAAAATCGGGATAGTGAGGAAGTCATATCATGGAAGAGAAGAATGGAAAAGAGATATTTGTTATCGGGCACTGCCTTGTGAATGTATATTCCCGCCTCAGAGGCATCAAGGCTCCACCCGGAATGGAGATATGCAACAGGAATATGATCCAGCTACCATGTCCGGAAATGATCTATCTTGGAATTTCACGAAGGGAGATCACAAAGGACCAGCTTGATACACCCAATTACAGACGCTTTTGTCGTTCCCTTTTCGAGCCCTTTGCAGACATGATCGAACAGTTCTACCAGGAAGGTTATTCAATAAAGTTGCTAGGTGTCCCGAATAGCCCTTCGTGTGGTGCAGAGACCACAACAATAGGAGGTCCTGCCGGCCGTGTAAGCGAGTTTACACATGAGAGCGTTGAAGGAATGGGGGTCTTCTATGAAGAAATAATGCAAGAACTTGGAGAAAGAGGTGTATTCTTCGAAATGTGCGATGCTTAAAAGAGATGCTTATGCCTTAATTTTATTTTATATCAGTCCAGTCCAATTAATTTCACTTATTTGATTTTACAGCCCTTATTACTACAAAGGAGCCTTGTCCATGACCCGGTAGCACGGGCTCAATATCCTTTATATCCTTCATATCCCTGAATATCGTCTGTGTAAAGATCGTTTCATCAAAACCAGATACTTTGAGAAGGGACACTACCTCTTCCACAGAATAAAAAGTTGCAACCCCATAGAAAATATTTTTCGACCTTTTTTTCTGGTATGATCTGCCAACAGGACTGTTCCGGTCTATAAGACCAATAACAAATGAACCTCCGGGCATAAGTGTCCTGTTCACTTCCCTGAATGCAGATGCAATGTCATCAAGAAAACAGATTGTAGTAGTCATCAGTGCAAGGTCAAAGCTGGAATCTTTTAAGGGAAGCCTTTCAGCTACACCCCTGATGACTTCAATATTTCTTATCCGGGAGAACTGCAGCATGCAGGGAGAGGGATCCACACCTAAACGAATGCTCAAAGGTAATGCAAACCTACCAGTACCAACACCCACATCGATACCTTTTGAAAAGGAAGGCATATTAGCTCTTATTGCATTCAGCTCTGAATCGTAGACTTCATGGTTATCCTCGAACCATTTATCATATCTTGAGGCATAGTTTTCAAATGACATTATATCTGGCATCGAAGCAGACCTTGTAATTAGTATGTCAGATGGACCTAATTTTCATCCGGTTCTTTAATAAATAAATGAGGTCAAACTTCATCTATTTATCTAGTATTTATGTGCAATTCACATCCATAAGCAAGTGAGTATATTATTTTCAAAACAATATCAAAAGCTAAAGAAAAAAAGTCAAAAATCAAAAAAAAGAAAAGAGATGATCCGGCCAATACCGGATCCATTTTCAGACTTTAAGTTCAGAACAGTCCTTTTCCGATGAACAGGGAAGAGAACAGGATGGCGATCATGTTAACTACCTTGATCAGTGCGTTAAGAGCAGGACCGGATGTGTCCTTGAACGGGTCACCGACTGTGTCACCGACAACTGCTGCCTTGTGAGCATCGGAACCTTTTCCGCCGTGTGCTCCATCTTCGATCAGCTTCTTTGCATTATCCCATGCTCCTCCACCATTGTTCATGGTCATAGCAAGGAGAAGACCTGCAACGATGATACCGATAAGCAATCCTCCAAGGGCTTCCGGACCAAGCACTAATCCAACTAAAAGTGGAACGAAGATAGCAAGAATACCTGGAATTGCCATTTCACGGATAGCTGCTGCAGTAACAATGTCCACACACTTACCGTATTCTGGCTTTGCAGTGCCTTCCATGATACCAGGGATCTCCCTGAACTGCCGGCGAACTTCGTTAACAATAGCGAATGCTGCAGTTCCTACTGCTCTCATTGTGACAGCAGTGAACAGGAAGGGGAGCAGTCCACCGATGAGAAGACCAACAAGAACTACAGGGTTGTCAAGACTGAGTGAACCTGCCTCGAGATTTACCTTGTGCCTGTAATCTGCAAAAAGTGCCAGTGCACCAAGTGCTGCGGAACCAATTGCGTAACCCTTTGTTACTGCCTTTGTGGTGTTTCCTACTGCATCAAGTGCATCAGTGATCTTACGTACGTCTTCGGGCATGTGTGCCATTTCAGCAATACCGCCGGCATTGTCGGTGATAGGACCATATGAGTCAAGAGCTACGATCATACCGGTCGTTGACAACATTGCTGCTGCTGCAATAGCAATACCGTAAACACCCATTGCAGGATCAGTTGCACCGCCTACTACGAAGTAGGATGCAAGAATACCCGCAACGATGATGATAAGTGGAAGTGCAGTACTTTCGAATCCAATTGCAAGACCGGAGATAACATTTGTACCAGCACCGGTTTCGGATGCCTCGGCAATTGTCTTGACAGGACGGAAGCTTGTGGAAGTGTAGTACTCTGTGAATATTACCATCAATACCATTATGATGATACCCACAATGGATGCGTAGTATAATCTTATATCGCCC
>JBNJIC010000166.1:0-3037 GCA_051749005.1 Halobacteriota archaeon
ATCATATTGGTCAGGATACATGAACCCGGGTTCATGCCATCCATATTCCTGAGGTGGCATGATGTAAGGATCAGTTCTTTCGTATACACAACCTGCAATCATTATGACTATTACGATCAAAATAAACGTCATGTAAATTTTTCTCAATTAAATACCCCCAACTTTCATTAAATTCACATTTTATGATCTGGATAAAACCACAATATGTATTTCCCCAATCAAAGTTTTCAATTCATCTTAAGAGATTTTGCGTTTATAGAAACTATTACAGTGCTCAGACTCATGAGGACAGCTCCGGCTGCAGGACTGAGCAATATTCCATATCCAAAAAGTACTCCCGCAGCCAGAGGAATTGCAAAAGCATTGTATCCAGTAGCCCAGAGAAGATTCTGAAACATCTTTGAATAAGTTTTTTTTGAAAGATCTATAATATCTACTACATTTCTGGGATCATTTTTGACCAGGATTATATCTGCACTTTCTATAGCTACATCTGTTCCGGCCCCGATGGCGATCCCAACATCCGCCTGAACTAAAGCCGGAGCATCATTTACTCCGTCCCCTACCATTGCTACGGTATATTTTTCCTGGACTTCTTTTATGGTCCGGGCCTTTTCATGTGGCAGAACTTCAGCAAAATAATCATCAAGCCCAATTTCTTCAGATACCCATCTGGCAACGAATTGATTATCTCCTGTGAGCATCATGCATTTTATTCCCATTGATCTGAGTTTGTCAATGGCCTCCTTTGATTCCTTTCTTACGATGTCTGCAAGTCCTAATGCTCCAACAGGTGTATTATTTTCAAGCAAAAAGACAACCGTTTTACCCTGCTTTTCCAGCTTTTCTACCTCATTATTTTTGAGCTCTATCCCATTTTCTTCCAGATATGCCGGACTGACGATCTTCAGTTTTCTTTCCTGGACCAGACCTTCGACACCTTTTCCAGGGATCGATCTGAATTCTTCGACATTTTCTGTGTAGATTTCCTGTTCCTTTGCACTGTTTACGACACCAAGAGCTATAGGGTGTTCTGAGTTTGATTCCAGAGATGCAGTCAATTTCAGAATTTCCTCTTTATCTGTGCCATTAAGGGGAATTATATCGCTGACCCCGAACTTCCCTTCTGTCAGTGTTCCCGTTTTATCAAAAAGCAATAGCTTCCAGATCCCTTGATCGTTCAAAGGCCCCTCTTTCCCTTATCAAGAGACCTGAGTTAGCTGCCAGGGATGTGGATACAGCAACAACAAGAGGAATGGCCAGACCCAAAGCATGTGGACATGTTATGACCATCACAGTAACCGCTCTCTCAAGAGCAAAAACAAATTCCCATCCAAATGAAAGCCATGCCAAAAGGGTAATGGTACCTGCACTTATGGATATGATCGTGAGATATAAAGCAGCCCTGTTTGCCAGGTCCTGTGTTCTGGATCTGCTTTCCTGTGAAGTCCTGACCAGCTCTATAACCTGATTTAGATATGTATCTTTCCCGGTCTTCTTTACCTCCACCTGCATGGAACCTTCTCCATTAATAGCTCCTCCAATCACTTCATCTCCTGTGCTCTTGAACACAGGCTTCGATTCTCCGGTAAGCATGGCTTCATTGATGTTGCTTTTCCCTTCAACCAGAATCCCATCTACAGGGATCTTCTCTCCGGGTTTGACAAGTACCTTGTCCCCGATCTTCAATTCGTCTACCTGGACATCGACAGAATCTCCGTCTTTTAAAAGATGGGCTTCAGAGGGCATAATTTTGACCAGTTTTTCCAGGGCTTTTGAAGCACCTATCACAGAACGCATTTCAGTCCAGTGACCCAGGAGCATGATGTCTATCAGGGTAACCAGTTCCCAAAAAAAGAACTTCCCAGCCAAACCAAATACAACAGCAGAACTGTAGATGTATGCCACGCTGATAGCCACGGCGATCAGGGTCATCATGCCGGGATTTTTGTTCTTTAGTTCATCGTAGATCCCTTTGAGAAAAGGATGTCCTCCGTAAATGTAAATTATAGAAGAAAGTAAAAAGAGGATAATGTTTGAACCATAAAATCTCAGTTCATATCCTAAAAATGATTGGATAGCAGGTGATAGGATTAGAACAGGGACTGTGAGAATTATTGATACGATAAATCTTTTTTTAAAATCTTCCATCATCATGGCATGATGACTTTTTCTTTCATGCTCCATACCTTGCATTGAATGCTCATGGTTTTCTCCCCCTTGTTTTTCCATCTAATATTACCCCCATTTAAATATATGAAAACAAGTTAAAAACATATCTTATCATTAAAATTTATAGTTTTGGAAAGCTTCAGTTTTCTTTTGATCTGATTCGATTCAGTAACGTATCTAAGACTGGTTGAGTTAATTATATATCAAGATCAAAAACTCAATTCACTCAATATATTCCACACTACTCTTTGCAGACCTGAAGAACTTCATGAGATCATGGACTTCCGGAGGCAATTCAGTGTTGACCGGCAGACCCAGTTCAATAGCTTCTTTTGCAGAGATCGGAGTGACATGTATCATCTCTCCGCTTAATAGTTTTTGAGCAACGGAGTTCCTTTTTTCTTCATCCAAAATTTTGTTCTCAAGCAATTCAATGACAACATCTTTTGTAAGCTCCATTGCTTTTTTTGATATATCGCTCATGATGATGGTCGTGTCATCAGCCTTTCTTCCTTTCTTTTTTGCTGCATGGATCCATGAGGGTGCCGGATATGTTCCACGAATGAGATCGCCAACCTGCGGGTCTATCGGACCGATGACCGCATCAGGGTCCATCAGGATCTCATCTGCAGCAAGGGCAATGATGGTGCCGCCTGACATGCAATAGTGCGGGATCATTATCCTGACCTTCTTTTTATGATTATTAAGGGCCCGTGCTATCTGTATGCTGGCATGCATTTGCCCTCCGGGTGTGTGCATTATGAGATCTATGGGCCGGTCACCGACTTCCCTGATGGCCCGAAGTACCTGTTCAGCATCCTCGACATCGATGTACTGTAGACAGGAACACCTAACATGGAAACTG
>JBNJIC010000167.1:0-2936 GCA_051749005.1 Halobacteriota archaeon
TCCCCATGTATATTGAAACTTCATTATTTGCACTACAACTTACAAATAAAGCATATCTGAAAGTACATAGCTATTTCGATATTGTTCTGCAAAGGAAGTATGACGTTAAGTAGCAGTCGCTCTATCTATTTTTTAACAATTCTATAGTAAATTATGTAGTTATTCTATCATAAAAGTAACTACAAGATAGCATTCTGCACCTATTTTATTTTTGCCAATTATAAAAAAGTTTATTACAGTTAACGACATAATCTCACAGGATTATAGTATTGCTACACTCAATTACATGGGAGAGAGGCGGACGTCACAGGAAAAAGTTTGTTTTATCAATACTGTTCTGGATTCAATATTGTCAGGAGTTGTGGTCATTGACAATGAGGATCAGGTTATCGTTGATATTAATGAAATGGCAGCCGGAATGATAGGTTTGCCAAAAGATGCTATTACAGGAAACGTCTGCTACAGGTTTATCTGTCCTGCCGAGGCCGGGCATTGCCCTGTTTCCAATCCTGACAAAGTTATGGACAGATCGGAATGCTTTCTTCTGGATCGAGAGGGCAGATCAATACCGATACTGAAGACTGTCAAAAAGGTTGAAATGAATGGCCGTTTGTATCTTGTAGAAAGTTTCATTGACATCTCGAACCATAAAAAAGCAGAGGAAGAGCTTTTAATAAAAGAGAAGGCCATCGATTCATCGATCAATGCTGTGGCACTTGCTGATCTTGATGCCAATATTACCTATGTAAATCCTTCTTTCCTTGGCCTTTGGGGTTATGATGATGAAAAAGAGGTACTTGGAAGTTCCTTACTGGAATTATGGCAGGATAAGGGGATGGCAGAGGATGTGAAAAAAGTTTTGCTTTCCCGGGGAAGCTGGGTCGGAGAACTGGAGGCTAAAGGAAAGGACGGCACTAACTTTTCAGTAACACTTTCTACAAATATCGTTTCCGATGAGTTTGGTGATCCTGTATGCATGATGGCCTCATTTCTGGATGTGTCTGAGATCAAAAAAGCAAATATGCACATCAAACAAAAACTGGAGATAGAGAAGACCATTGCATCCATTGCTTCCATGTTCATAGCCCCAAAGAATATCGATAAGACCATTGATATCGCCCTTGAGAAGATCTGTAATCTGTGTGGATGTAGCAGGGGGTACATATTCAGGTTCAGCAGTGACGGGAAAAGGATGAGCAATACCCATGAGTACTGTCCGGAGGGGGTTTCTCCTCAAAAGGATAATCTGCAGGAACTGTCTCTGGAAGTGTTCCCCTGGTGGATAAGTAAACTGCGCAACGGGGAAGCGATCCATATCAGGGATGTTTCAATGATGCCTGAAGAAGCAGACGCAGAAAAGTCTATCCTTGAGATGCAGGGTATAAGATCGCTGATCGTCCTGCCTTTCTACATGAACAGTGAGCTTACAGGTTTTTTGGGCATGGACAATGTGGTAAAGACCGGGGAATGGGAAGATGAAAATATCAACATCCTTTCCCTGCTGTCCCAGATAATCGGGGCAGCTTTTGAACGCAGGAATGCTGAAGATGTCCTGATGAACGCTAAACTTGCCGCAGAGGATGCCAACCTTGCAAAGACCGAGTTCATTGCAAATATGAACCATGAGCTGAGAACACCTCTCAATTCCATCATCGGTTTTTCTGATGTGCTGTACGGTGAGAACTTTGGTGCTTTGAACGAGACGCAGAAAAAGTATCTTTCCAATGTTATTGTTAACGGCAAACATCTTCTGGGGATCATCAATGACCTTCTTGACCTTTCAAAGATCGAAGCAGGAAAGATGGAGTTGTTCCCTGAGGAATTCGTTGTTAACGATGCAGTTAATGGTATCAGGGCCACAATGATGCCCCTTGCAAAGAAGAAGGATATCGAGCTGAAATGCAATCTGGATGTTGAGGATGCGGTTATTGTGGCTGACATGCTGAAGTTCAAACAGATCCTCTATAATCTTGTCAGCAATGCTATCAAGTTCACAGGTCATGGTGGTTCTGTGACCCTCGGGGTGGACAGTTCCGGTGAGCTGATCTCTGTATTTGTGGAAGACACCGGAATGGGCATATCACAAAAGGACATGATAAAGTTGTTCAATCCTTTCAGCCAGGTGGATTCATCATCATCGAGGGTAAATGGTGGCACAGGTCTTGGCCTTGCCCTTGTGAAGAATTTTGTTGAGATGCACGGTGGCGAGGTCCGGGTTGAAAGTGAGGTGGGGAAGGGTAGCAGGTTCACTTTTACGATGCCTGCAGGTAATAGAATCAAGGTACATTGAAGTTGGTTTTTATTCAGCTTCGAATCTCAGCCCGAAGATATAAGGTCCTTTTCTAAATATTATTCTGCCTTCCTGTTTTCTGATCCATCTGTTTCATTTAAATACTATCAGATATTACAAGCTGACCATCATGTCAAAGAGTAATATCTCCAGAAGACAGGCACAGTATGCAGGCTACATCTTTTTCATTCTTGCTTTTGTAGCGGTGGGCTTCCCGCTGATGGTACCTCTTGGTTTCAAGATGCTTATCCTCGTACCGGTGGCCTTTGCGATCGGAATGGTGGGTTTCTGGCTCGGTGGTTTCATCCACAGGAAGATTCAGGATGAGTAATTTCAGACCTTCATATTTACTTATTTGAATATCGACCTTCCATCACGAAAAGATATTCATATGAACTCCGGTTCGTCCAGTTCCACGTCCAGTACCGGAAGATCAACCGGCTCCCCGTCGGCATTGTAACACTGCCAGCTGTTCTCATCATAGGGTGCCCCTACAATTATATGATGGCTTCCTGTCTTCCCGAAAAGCCGGAGGTCTGCCTTTGAAGGTGTTATGACAGGCCCGGGGTGGCTGTGTACAGATCCCACGGATGAGACGTTAGGCATCATGAACAACCTGATTACCGCGTTCTGGTCACTGGACTCT
>JBNJIC010000168.1:0-2899 GCA_051749005.1 Halobacteriota archaeon
TCTCATCATTAAGATATAGCAGATCAAAAAGGTTCAGTGTCAGAGGGATCTCACGGACCGTGGTCTCGACATCATATTTTCTTCTGAAACGTTTAAGGATATCCTGGAATGCTCTCGGGTTGCCGTGCTCATCCACAGCAACTGCTTCACCTTCAAGAATTGCAGTGTCTGCATTTACATGCTCTTTCACGGCCTGTACTATATCAGGAAGTGAGCCGGTCACATTCTCAAGGCGTCTTGAAAAGATGTTAATATTGTCCCCGTCCTTGTGTATCTGAACCCTGGCGCCATCGAACTTCCATTCAATGGCCACAACACCAAGATCACTGATAGCAGTTTCAATGGTTGGAGTTACCTGTGCGAGCATCATCTTGATAGGACGGTTCAGTTGCATGCCAAGCAGAGAAACAGCTTCCCTCCCACCCTCCTTTGCAGCAACTGCCACAAGACCGAGATCGTTAGTGAGCATGAAACCGCGTTCAATATCACCAACAGGCACATCGAAAGCCTTTGAGATAGCATCCCTTACGATACCTTCACCAACACCGATACGAAGGTCTTCTATTGCCAGCCTTGCAAGATAACGGGCCTCTTCGGGAGTCGCGGAAGTAAAAAGATACTGCAGGTTCTTTATCTTGGTCGTCTGTGAGCCTTTACCAGCGGTCCCTGAGACGTTGTTGAACCTCTCAAATACTTCCATGATGGAAAGGGAGGGAGTCTCGTCCATAAACGCAGAGAAAGTTGCCTGGCTCCTGCTTTCTTTTTTCAGTGCTGCAATAGCGGTCTCACCTATGTCGCCGGTGTTCCTGACAAGGGCCTCTATCTCCTTAAGCGGAAGACCTGATGACCTGGAAAGAGCAGTGTAAAGAAGGCTTGGACCAACTCCAAGCTGCTCAGTGCTCCATGCAGGGAAAACATCACCCATAACAAAATGTGCAACAATTGGGAGTTCCTCAGTAGATACAGAGTGGAACATCTCCGAGACAATGGACGTCATATCCAGTGAACCTGAAGTATGTTCTATTCTTTTGCATACATCAGCGAATTCTTTGAAATCGGTCATGCAGATAACTTCCTTTAAAAATGAAGGGATCAATGAACAGAGAATTATTCCCTGTAGATGGATACCACATCGCTCAATATCGCACTTGCAGTCTCGACCGAACCGGCTCCTCTTCCGGTGACAGTTACAGTGCCTGCAAGATCGGTGTGTACCGATGCAACATTAAGTGTACCGCCGACTGCCAGAGGATGTGAAGCAGGGACAAGACGTGGGGATACACGAAGACAGTCCTTCTTTACCTCCCCGATCAGTTTGATGACATAGCCATCGTCATAAGCAAGAGCAAGTGATTCCGGTGTGATCTTCGTTATACCTGTTACTTCGACGTCCTGGAAAGTGGCATTCTGCCCGAATATTGAATTTGCAAGGATAACCAGTTTGCATGCAGCATCGATACCTTCCACATCATAGGTCGGGTCCGTCTCGGCAATACCCAATTCCTTGGATTCAGCAAGCATTTGTTCATAGGATGCTTTTTCTTCCATCATACGGGTAAGGATGTAATTGCAGGTACCGTTAAGGATACCCTCAATGCTTCTGATCTCATTACCTGCAAGGGTGCTTTTAATAAGATTGATGATGGGCATGGCACCACCAACGGTAGCCTCGAACCTGAACTCTGATCCGGATTCGCTTGCAGCCTGCATAAGCTCCTTGTATTTCAGTGTGAGAGGACCTTTGTTCGAAGTTACAACATCTCTGCCATTCTCAAAAGCTACAAGCATATTTACAAGCCCGGTGCCGCCGGTCTCGATATCGGTAGGTGTTGTCTCAATAACAACGTCATGATCAATGTTCCTTATGATGTATTCACCTGTGATATAATCAATAGCAACTGTACCTGACTCACGTTTCCTTTCAATAGCAGCTTTCAGATCAATGCCTTCTGTGTTGACCTCAGATCCCTTTGAATCTGATATTGCCACTACATCAATGTCAATTCCAAGAGACTTGAGCTCATCGTCCTTTTTCAGTAAGACCTCTGCAACGCCCTGACCCACTGAACCAAATCCAATAATGGATGCACGTACTTTTCTCATTGAAACATCACCTTTATGCAAACTCAGCCACTATAGGCTCTACTACCAGCAGGTCCTTTTTCTGTGCCACTTCTCTTAATACAGACAGTGCCTCATGAAGTTCTTTTCTTCCAATAGCATCTATCTTCAGGGAAGCAGATGATTGCTTGTCAATATGAGGCATGGAAAGACAAATATCAACAACTTCTGCAAAGCCGGTCTTGTCAATAGTATCGATCGTGTCCTGGATATCAGTGTGGACGATGTGACCGATCAGGATGACCGCTCCATGTTCCATAAAACGTTTTTCATCTACCCTGGAAACACCGATACCATTCTCTTCAAGACGTGAAATAATAAGATCGAGGTTCTCAGGTTCCACCTCGAACACGACCTGGACCGGAATGGTACTCTTTGGTGTTCGTTCTTCATGGTGGTGTACGATGGATTTAAGGTTCCCTTTCAGCTCAGAGATCGGTTGCAGAGCCAGAAGCAACTGTCCGGGAGCATCTTTCAGTTCGATATCCATTGAAACTCTCATGCATTCCCTCTTAGTAATTCTTCATATAAATGTATTGATAAGAAAAGCCACGGTTTTGGAACAATAGAAGAAAATATCAGGATAACATCCGATAAAAATTCCCGGATGGATCCGGAATCAATAGAAACAATCCGGAAAAACAGCCTTGAGAATCATCTCCGGTCATCCGGTATTATAATAATATTACCTCTGCCCTTCTTGAACTTCTCCACAAGCCCGCGATTCTCAAGATCTGAAACGATCAGGCTGACCTTTGCTTCTGAATAGCTGAGTTTC
>JBNJIC010000169.1:0-2859 GCA_051749005.1 Halobacteriota archaeon
GAAGCTATAGAGACATTTGAAAACCATCTTCCTGTGTGGATGCTTAATAGGCAAAAGGATTTGTTGACAGGTGAAAATAAACACCTTCTTGGACAGGATATTGACCTGACTATAAGGGAAGATTTGAACGATCTCAAAAAGATTCGTGCCTATCGTGGTATACGCCATGAAAGAGGTTTGAAGGTACGTGGACAGAGAACCAAATCCGCAGGACGCGGTGGGTCCACAATAGGTGTCAGCAAAACAAGATGAAGGTGATTTGATATGGTTTATCCCGGAAAGAAAAGAAAAAGTTATGACACCCCGAAGCACCCCTGGCAAGCTTCCCGTATGGCAAATGAGGTTGACCTGATTAAAAAATACGGCCTCAGAAATAAAAAAGAACTCTGGAAAGCACAAAGTATTCTCAGACGTTACAGGGCAGATGCCCGTAGATTACTTGCTGATTCTGCAGAAGCTGAACTTACCGGTCACGCAAAGACTGAAGCAGACCAGATTCTATCCAAATTGATTCGTTATTCCATGATAAAAGGCGATGCCGAGATCGATGACATTCTGGCATTAAATACAGAAGCTATACTCGAAAGAAGGCTTCAGACCCTTGTCCACAGACTTGGTTTAGCCAGAACTCCCAAGCAGGCAAGACAGTTTATTACCCATGGTCATATTGCAATTGGTGGTAAGAAGTTGACAGTCCCTGGTATGCTGGTGTCAAAACAGGATGAGATGATGATAGATTACTATGGAACATCACCTATGACTACCGAGTCACACCCGGAGAGACCCGCTCAGATTGCATCTTCCCTTGTGGAGGAATGAAGGAGGTTTGAATTATGGCAAATGGAATATGGGCTGTTGCTCACATCAAATGTTCATTTAACAATACTATAATCACAGTTACCGATATAACCGGTGCTGAAACAATAGCGAAATCATCCGGTGGGATGGTAGTCAAAGCTGCAAGGGATGAGAGTTCTCCTTATACTGCTATGCAGATGGCCGGCCAGCTTGCTGATACTCTCAGGGATAAAGGTGTCGAAGGTGTACACATTCGTGTCCGTGCTCCCGGTGGTAACAAGCAGAGAAGTCCCGGTCCAGGTGCACAGGCAGCCATTAGGGCTTTCGCACGTGCAGGTATCAGGATTGGACGTATTGAGGATGTAACTCCTGTGCCACATGACGGTACCCGTCCAATAGGCGGCAGGCGCGTCTAATTGGAGTATAATATATAGAAGGTTTGTAATTTCACGAGGTTCCCGAAAATGGATATCGATATACTTGAGCTGTCTGATAGATCTGCCAGATTTATTTTGTCAGATGTGGATGCAGCTTTTGCGAACGGATTGAGGCGGGCTATGCTTGCCGATGTCCCCACTCTCGCAATCGATGAAGTCAATATTTACAACAATACTTCAGTCCTTTATGATGAACAGGTAGCTTTGAGGCTGGCCCTGGTACCTCTTGTGACAAGTTTCGATGAATTTACTCCTCATGAGGAGTGTTCCTGTGAAGAGGGGTGTCCGGCATGTACGGTTTCTCTCACGTTGAGTGTGGAAGCACCAATGGATGAGGAAAATACTGTTTATTCAGGGGACCTTGTATCCGCAGATCCCAAAGTAAAAGCTGCTGATTCTAATATCCCTGTTGTTAAGCTTAAAGGCGGACAGCAACTTGTCCTTGAAGCGATTGCAAGGATGGGTTACGGTCACGACCACGCTAAATGGCAGGCAGGAGTTGCCTGTGGTTACAAAAATGTGCCAGTGATCACAATTGAAGGCTGTGACCTCTGCGAAAAGTGCGTTGAGGCATGTCCTCGCGATATATTGGCCCTTGGTGAGGAATCTGCAGAAGTTGTGAATGATAGACTATTGAATTGCTCTCTCTGCAAGCAGTGTGTAGAAGTCTGTGGGATTGATGCAATCTCGGTTCGTGAGAATGACACATCTTTTATTTTCACTCTTGAATCCGATGGTTCATATAGTGCAGAAGAGTTAATTATAAATGCAGTTAATACTATCAGGACGAAAGCTTCAACCCTTGATGACATCCTGGGTGAATTGTAATAGGAGATACCCTTTCCTATTATCCTTTTATAGGATCTAATAGCAGAAGCAAAAATTCATAATTGGAATTTTTGTGACCATCCATATGGGCAAAGTATATATACCATTGGCCCATTTATGGCGAAAAACAACAGCGTGCGAGGGTTGCCCAGCCAGGCCAAAGGCGCTAGGTTGAGGGCCTAGTCTCGTAGGAGTTCGAGGGTTCGAATCCCTTCCCTCGCACCAAATACTTTTTTAAATCACTAAAAACATTTTTATAATTGTGTTTCTTGGTTTTATGTTCTCATAATATTACATAGGCATTCCTTAACTGTGTTATTTTAACGATAAGTTTAGTATTTAATGCAGGTCAACTTAAACTCTCCTTTATCTTTTTGGTGTGAATTTGATAGGTTTGCGTTTTGCACAATAGTTAAATATAATTGAGTTATTACAAACTTAGTTGATTAAATATCGCTCCATAGTTAAAGGGGGATTTATTCATTTCAATAAAGAATATCTGGGGTAAAATAGAGAATACACTAAAGTCAATAAAAGGCATCGAAGAAACTCTTTTACTGAAGCAGGCTGACAGGCATTATATTCTTGGGCTTGAGTTTTCGGATGAAAAGAAATCTTCCGGAAGCCTTGGAATAAAAAACAATACCGGGGTAAAAAAAACACTTGGCTCACAGATTCTCGTCTCTTTCCTGACAAACCAGGAATATGACTGGCCAGAATATAATCTGAAACTCATATACGGGGATGAAATTGTGGGTGAAGATATCAGTGATCCGCTGGAGCTTGCACGACTTGA
>JBNJIC010000170.1:0-2778 GCA_051749005.1 Halobacteriota archaeon
ACTCTTAAAAGCCAGGATAACAGGATACTGATAAAAGGAAAAGATATAAACGATATGGATAACACAGAAAGGATCCATAAAGTCGGAATCGTTTTTCAGGATCCTGACGATCAGTTGTTCATGCCAACTATATTCGATGATGTGGCTTTTGGTCCCATTAATATGAGCCTTCCCGGAGACCAGGTAAAGGAAAGAGTGAAAAAGGCACTTTCAAAAGTAGGACTTGAAGGATTTGAAGAAAGGGTCCCACACAATCTGAGCTATGGACAGAAAAAAAGAGTTGCTCTTGCGGCTGTACTTTCAATGGAACCTGAGATCCTGATACTTGACGAACCTACTGCAAACCTTGACCCAAAAAGCAGAAGTGACTTCATTAACGTTATAAACAAGCTTAACAGAGAAGGCATTACCACGATAATCGCAATGCATGATGTAAATGCATTGCCGGACCTTGCAGACAGAGTATATGTGCTCAATAAACAGATCATTGCAGAAGGCTCACCTATGGAAATATTCTCAGACTGGGACCTGCTAAAAGAGAATAACCTAGAAGCACCTGACATCTTTAAATTCTTCAAGGTTCTGAACTGTTTTGGATATAATTGTGATGATCTGCCACTATCATTCGATGAAGCTGTAGAGGTCCTTACAAGGACAATTGAAAAGGAGAACGGACATGTCCATCTGCACATCCATGAGCACACACATGAAAAAGTAAAGGATGTTATGCACTCATACAACCACCATTCTACAAAGGACGATGAGTGATAGACTAAATATCATTTATTTTTTACAAAGAAAGAGTTTGCGTTAGTAATCGCATCCCTTACCATATCTTCAATGTCAAGCTTTTCCTCTTCTCTGATTATCAAATCGAACTTTGCGTTGATCTCAGGGTGATCAGGGACCGCACCACAACCAGAGGTAGGCATTATGGATATTTCATACGTACCAATACGCCTTGCAAGATCGATGATCTCAGTCTTGTCAAGTCCGATCAATGGATGATATAACGGAATTCCAAGCCCGTATATCTCAGCATGCATATTGGCAGCCGTCTGTGAAGCCACCTGACCGATGGAAGATCCCGTAATGATCCCATCTGCACTTTCTTTTTTCATTATCTCGTATGCCATGCGGTACATAGTGCGCTTGCAGAGAAGACAAGTGTTCTTCTTGTTGCAAACATTAATAAATGCATCAAGATTCCCACCATGAGGAACATCATACATCTTAATAGGATCTGCAGGAGACCACCTCTGCAATACTTCCACACATTTTACAGCCCTTTCGCGAGACCTGTCATCAGAGAACGGTGCATTGTTGGCATAAACAGGAATTATCTTCACACCCCTTCTCATCATAAGCCAGGCTGCCACAGGAGAATCAATGCCACCGGACATCAAAACGACCATCTTTCCCTGAGTCCCGAGAGGTAAACCACCAACACCCTCCACAATGTCGGAAAAAACATATGCCCTGTTCTGCCTCATCTCAACAAAGATCTCATGATCAGGATCGGAAAGGTCAACTTTAGGAGTCCTTCCAAGAGACTCAAGGCGGTGCCAGACTTCATCTCCGCAAAGACGACCAATATCCATGGAAGGCAGACCATGTTTACCTGAGCGGCGTGCACGTATGCCAAATGATTCACCGTCCCTGATACTATCGGCACCAATATCAGCACATACCTTTGCAGCAGCGTCAACATCAGCTTCGACCATTACAGCGGAAGATGTGGATACGACCCCAAAAACGTCGGAAGCTGCTTTTGCGGCCATGGGATCATCAGATTCTATGAAAATACGACCCCATTCTCTGTAGACCCTGGAAAATGATACATTTTCCTGCTTCAGCATGGCTTCGATATTGCGAACCAGAATCCTTTCATAAAGGTTCCTGACGCCCTGGCTCTTGAGAGCCAGTTCACCATACCTTACAATAACCACATCATACATGGAGCATACTATTCATACATCTTTTTTAAGCTATTTGGTAAAGGCAAAAGTAACCAAATTGTCCAGACCATGGAAAAGTATAAATATTAATGAGTTATCTATATAGGTTTACTGTCCCGTCAGTGACTGGGGGGACCACAATGTCAATATCGACATCATGTGGGGATATGGGCGTGTTTGGGGAGTGGGAAACTCACACACTTATGCTTATCTTTGTAGACATATCCCTGCAATTTAAAACATATACAAAAAGGGGAAGAATCGTATGAAAACATTAAATAAGTGTCCAAAATGTAGCTCAAGGCTGGAAATGAAAGGGGAAAACATACAGGTTTGCAATGTCTGTAAATACTGGACAGAAGCAGGAACTGCAAGACTTGACTCGATCACAATTCTTGAGTGAGGGATACTTTGAATATTAAAATGAAATGTCACAAATGTGATGTGGACCTGAAGATAATGCGGATTGGAGATAACGCTATGTACTATTGCCAGAAATGCGGAAGAACAACCTCCATTGAACCGGCATATACTACATCAGAACAATCCGCTTATACCGCCTGATGTGGGTTATTTGCGAGCATCCTCAATTTCGATACATAGGAATGGAGGCTCTCCACATCTTTAATTTCTTTTTTCACCATTGAAATCAAACGTTCACGGATGTACATATCGACATCTACATCGAAGTACCTGAGATCTTCCGAAATCTTTGAAGCCATAAGGTCACCCCGACGATCCCAGTCAGTCAGAATTATTGCCCTTTTACCACTATCAACGACCTTTGATGTAACCTCTGTAAGTGGACGATGAGTTGCAA
>JBNJIC010000171.1:0-2682 GCA_051749005.1 Halobacteriota archaeon
GTACAAGTCTCAAGTCCCCTTTCAGCCTTTTCTTTTTGTTCCACAATTTTACCTCTGTGGAAATAACCGTCACATGTGATGACATAGTGGCTGTTTGCATCGTTCACGCGCTGCGCAAGAGCCTCTGAGGAGAAGCCTGCGAAGACCACGCTGTGTGGTGCACCTATCCTGGCGCAGGCAAGCATGGAGATAACTGCTTCGGGTATCATGGGCAGGTAGATCGTCACAACGTCTCCTTTCTTCACTCCCATATCTTTCAGTGCTGCAGCAAAGCGGGCAGTTGCATCTAATAGCTCCTTATACGTATAGGTCTCAGAATTTTCCATCTCACCTTCCCATATAATTGCTTTCTTGTCACCATGTTTTGAAATATGGCGATCAAGACAGTTGTAGGAGGCATTCAGTTTTCCACCTGTGAACCATTTAGCATGTGGTGGCTGCCAGTCAAGGACACTATCCCATTTTTCGAACCAGTCTATACTGTAGGCAAGATCTTCCCAGAATCCCTCAAAGTCCATTTCCGCTTTTTCATATATCAGGGGGTCATTCATGTTAGCCTGCCTGACAAACTCTTCCGGTGGGTAGTACTTTTTCTGTTCCTTTAGCAAAGATTCGATTGTTTCCGTCATTTGTTAACAAAACCTTTTGGTTATCTAAGGATGAATGGAAATTATAACGATTAATTAGGTAATATATGTGGTGGTTAAAAATGTTACCTTTGTCAAACATATTCTATTGAGAATTTAGAATTATCCTGATTCTCGGTATTTAAATTTCCAATTGCAATCTTTATTACTATCAATCCCGTCAAAGAGACTATTTTGGGAAATTAATTTTACCAGGTGAGGGGAAGCGCAGGAAAGAGTATGATGGGGATCACCTGGCGGGGAGTGGTGGTACGTATGGAAATCCTGCACTCTAAATAAAAGACTGTCTTAATTACATAAATACATAATTGATAATAATGATGTTTTTATACTATGGTATTTTTTATATGGGATCTATTTTAATCGATCATTTATGATCGGATTTAGTTATAATAAGTCATTCATTTCCATAGAATATATTTGGTGTTCCTGTAACAGATGTAAGGGTCTTTGAAGCTCCGCCTGGATATATGACCTGAAGGGACTTAATATTTGTTCCAAGACCCTGACTGTCGTGAAGGTAATAATTCCCACTTGATCTGGATACATTCTTTAATCTGATAGCAGCATTGTTGTAGCCTATCTCAATTATCTCTGCTTCTTCATATTCGGAAAAAATGTCCTCAAAGGATGACTCCAGATGACGTGTACCAAATGCAAGAACGTACATCCTTGCGAAAGTGTCCAGATCGTAGTTGATAGTCACGTATGCATCTGTTTCCTCAAATCGCATGACCATTCTGTCAAAGTGCATAAAATCAGTGTTCTCATCGTTTTCCTGAGCTAATGCTGTCACTGAGGCAGAGGAAAGTACAAGAAGCAACACAAGGAAAGAAAGAACTTTCATACTATCCGGATAGTGCTAAAGGTAAATATTACTAACGCACTTTCATGATTGATCCAAATTAGTATGTTTTATATGGTAAAATTGTCCATATCACGTTCAGATTCTGACATTTCAATATTTTCCAATCGATACATTCATATTTAGTGTGTTCTATTTCAAACTGCTTTTAGCACTAATATATAAGTAACAACGAAATCCCTAATTGGATTTGCATATGGTTACTATTATAAAATATCATATTGATCAAAATTAGATCTAAACAAAGAGGAGTATGATTATGGAGAGTTTAATTTACCTTGCCCCTCTGGCGGGTATCGTAAGCTTGGTGTTTGCTGCATTCTTTGCCTCCCGTGTCCTTAAGGAAGGAACCGGTTCAAAGGAGATGCAGGATATCTCACTTGCGATCCAGGAGGGTGCTATGGCTTATCTGAACCGTCAGTATAAGACCGTAGCTGTAGTAGCAATTATTCTTGCTGCGCTTATGTTCTTCCTTCTGGGAGATGACAGTGGCAAGATCGCAATCGGATTCATCGTTGGTGCAGCTGCATCCGCACTTGCTGGATATGTTGGAATGAACGTATCTGTCAGGGCTAATGTCAGGACAGCACACGCAGCTTCAAAAAGCTTGCAGAAAGCAATGTCCGTCGCATTCCGCGGTGGAGCTGTAACAGGACTTGCAGTAGTAGGTCTTGCACTGCTGGGTACCAGTGGTTTCTATATCATTTTCGGCGATGTTGATCTTGTAGTCGGATTTGGTTTCGGTGCAAGTCTTATCAGCCTTTTCGCAAGGGTCGGTGGAGGTATCTTCACAAAGGCCGCTGACGTAGGTGCTGACCTTGTTGGTAAGGTCGAGGCCGGGATTCCTGAAGATGATCCGAGGAACGCCGGTGTCATTGCTGACAACGTAGGTGACAATGTTGGTGACTGTGCCGGAATGGGTGCAGATCTGTTCGAGACATATGTCGTTACTGTCCTCGCATCAATGCTTCTTGGATCACTTATCCTTGAAACATATCCAAACGCTATTCTTTACCCATTGATCCTTGGTTCAGTGGCTATCTTTGCTTCCATTATCTCTATCTTCTTCGTGAAGGTAGGTAACGATGGAAAGATAATGAAAGCGCTCTATAAGGGAGTTGCGCCACCAGCTCAACCGCTACGCCGACGGCCTGGAGCGCTGCATCGGCT
>JBNJIC010000172.1:0-2600 GCA_051749005.1 Halobacteriota archaeon
TTCTGACCTTAATGAATAGGGACAAGATCTTTCCACATGAGATCAACTTCGACGAGGGGGATCTGAAATGTCTGGAAACTCCACACACCGAGATTCTTGGAAACGGGGAGCGCTTATCTAAAAAAGTACAGCTAAAAGACAGTAATGCTGAGTATGCAAAACCTTTTGTAGATCATACTACAGGAGGTGGACCATCAGTATACCTTAAGAGTTCAGGTAAAAGGAATCTGGGAAACATAGGCATTCTTTCTCTTGACACAATGGGCATTCAGGGTTTCATAGGAGAAGCTGAAAAACTGAAGATGCTAAGAGGCGGCAGTTTCCTCGTAGACCATATACTGGACCTTGCAGCTGGTGTTGTTTCAAAGTATGTTTGCAAAGAAGCTATTCTCTTTAAGGGGGGTGGCAATATGCTGGCTCTGGTTCCGGACACTGAAAAATGCAGGACTTTACTGGAAAAAGAGATCGAGAAGTGCATTATCAATGAATCAAGAGGTGGTCTGAAGGCAGCCGTTGTGACGTTTTCTACGGAACTTGACAAGGTTGCAGGAAATTTCAATGTTGTCCTTGATGAATCACAGAAGCAATTGGATCTCAAGAAGAACTGTAGCTATTTAGATTCAATAATTCCAAATGAGAAAGAGATCTGCAAATATTGTTCCACCCGTCCATTGCCTCCAAGTTCAGATATGTGCCAAGTATGCACTATCAAGAACCAGCATGGTGAAGCTGAAAAGTGGAGGATGAGCAAGAAATATATCGATAAGGTCTACGGTGCAAGGCGACCTACTGAGATATCCCATCTTGGAAACTCCATTGGTGCATTGATGATCGATGGTAACATGATGGGAAGAATGTTCCAGCAGACCACCACTCCTGCAGAATATACTTTTAAGAGCCAGAGCTTTGCCCAAAGGTTTGATCGAATACTGAAAGATACCATTAATGAGTTTCTGGAAGATGAACAGAAACGCAATGAACTTGTGATGCATTCAGTGGACAATGAAACCTACATCGGAATCGAAGTTGTTTATTCCGGTGGTGATGATGTTCTTATTTTGATGAATGCAAAAGGTGTCATTCAGTTTGCGGAACTTTTCATAAACAATATTGCCAAAGAGTTTACTTTTGAGAAAAAATTCCATGATGGAACTCAGTTAATCAACCCTGTGATAACGGTTTCAGGTGGCATTGCGATTTCAGACAGCAAATTCCCTATTTACTTCCTGCTTAATGCAGCAAGAATGATGGAATCAAGGTCAAAGGAAGCTTTCCGAAATGAAACAGAAACTGATGAACGGGGCATAATCAGACTTCCAAATGGATCAATCGCTATCACCGGTATCAGTGCTGCAATGCCCACCGGTGATTATTCGATTTACGTTATGGATAATGGCAAATCAGGATCTTTGCTCCAGTTGAAAGAAATGATCTCTATTGCACTTAACAAGAGTTCAACCGCATTACTATCCGATATTATCACATGCGGAAGTTCAGAGCATGAGCGACTTAACCTGATCAAATACATGTATTCATCCTTACAACGCAAAAGCAGTGGTATTGGCCTTGATCAATGTGAGTGGATGGCAGATGTCCTCAGGAATCCGGAATTGCTCGAAGCATCACGTATGATAATTCCTCATATATTGCATAGTAGCAGGGAGGGAGAAGCATGAACATATTGAGAATAAAACTCAGGTCAACCAGTGATTTCCATACAACTGGTTCTTCTCAGGGTTCGACGGTCGATTTTCTTCGTGATGAAAATGACATTCCTTACATCCCGGGTTCCCATGTAAAAGGAGTGATGCGGACGGAAGCAGAACGCATTATCCGCAGCATTGAAGGTATCACATGCTGGATCACCGGAGATGTGGACAAAATAGATGCCACTGAAGATAATAAACGAGAGATTGTTCTCTGTGATGAACTTCGTGAAGGCAAATATGGATGCAGCATTTGTCCAATATTTGGAGTTCCCAACAATGACGGCAAAGCTGGATTTAATGAAGGTAAAATCCGTGTGATGGACTTTAAAGCCGCGGATCCGGCAATAGCAGCATCAAGAATGCACGTTTCAATCAACAGGGATAATCTTTCAAAGAACGAAGGTGGGCTTTTCAGGACAAAAGTGGTACCTTCCGGCACAATTTTTACCGGATACATTATGACAAAGAACCTGACCGCAGAGGAAGAAAGTCTGCTTAAAGCAAGTTTCCATTCAATGTGTCATTATGGTCTTGGTGGAGGCAGGTCTCGCGGGCTTGGAAGTTTTGAACTGGCAGGTGACATTGAAGAGATCTCTGTTGAAGAGTTCGTTAATGGGGGGTTTAAGCAATGATTGAAATATCAGGTACATTAAAGGCACTTTCATCTTTGCATCTGGGGACTGGTAAGAAAAGTGGTACGTTTGCAAAGACCCTTGACTATGTTCCGGGTAGAACAATAAGAGGAATGATAGGTTATCACCTCTACACAAATCATCGTGAACTATTTGATGCTCTCAGGATCGATGAAGATCAGGATATGAGCAACACCGGTGTTTTCTTCAAAGATGCGCTTCCTCTGTATGTTGACGAGAACAAGGAACATAAAAGGAC
>JBNJIC010000173.1:0-2517 GCA_051749005.1 Halobacteriota archaeon
CTATGGATACGATGGATCCGTACAATATGCGGGTTATTGTTGTTGAATCATTTTCCGGAAATATTCTGCACGTGTTGAATTAGTTTTCTCGTCATCTTCTGTCCCATTGAAGTAGTCATACAGGTAAATTATGTAGAACATAAGATATATTATGACCAGAAAATCCCATGTTATGGGGATCTCAAAAAGGATCGAACACATGAATGCGATACAGATCGCACCAAATGCAAAAATGTGGCCTCCATATATGAAATCGCTCCATAGTTCCTTTATATTCTCTAATGTTTCATTATATATACTGTTAGTTTCTGTTATGTTGCATACTTTGTTCATGTTTTCCCTCAAACAAATAATACATGTTCACAAAGCAGCAATATATGTACATCAAATAAGTTTTATGTCAACAAAAATATATTTTATGTATGTATAATTCTTTATATAATATCTCAATGCCTTTTTTGAAACCCAAAAAAGGAGGTATTTCTGGTCTATATTCTCATACTGACCCGATGATAGGAAATAATTTAAAGATTGAATCTAATGAGACCTGAAAAGGTGATCATCTCATGAAATACTGGCAGCCAAAATTTGAAACAATGAATCACAATGAACTTCGGGAACTGCAATTGAAACGTTTAAAGAAAACGGCTGCTGCAGTCTATGAAAATGTTCCTTTCTACAGGGAGAAGTTCGATTCACTTGGCATAACACCTGAGGATATTAAGACCCTTGATGACATCAAGAAACTGCCTGCAACCCGTAAAACGGACCTTCGTGACAACTATCCTTTCGGTCTTTTTGCTGTCCCGAAGGAAGAGATCGTCCGGATCCATGCATCTTCCGGTACAAGCGGTAAACCTACTGTGGTCGGTTACACTGCAAAAGATATCGAGACCTGGGCAGATATGATGGCCCGTAACTTCACAATGATCGGCCTGGATGCAAGCGATGTTTTCCAGAATGCTGTCAATTATGGTCTTTTCACAGGTGGCCTTGGTTTCCACTATGGTATTGAAAGGCTTGGAGCCATGGCAGTCCCAAGCGGAACAGGGAATACAGTTCGCCAGATCGAGATGATGCAGGACTTCGGTGTGACCGCTATCCACTGTACTCCTTCCTATGGCCTTTACCTTGCAGAGACCGTCAGGGAGATGGGCGTTGCAGATAAATTATCATTACGTGTCGGTTGTTTTGGTGCGGAACCATGGTCTTCCAGCACAAGGAAAGAGCTCGAAGATGCTTTCAACATAAAGGCTTACGATTCCTACGGACTTTCCGAGATGATGGGTCCGGGAATTGCTTTTGAGTGTCAGGAACAGGACGGCCTTCACATCTGGAGCGATCATTATATTGTAGAGATCCTTGACGAGAACGGTGAAGAGGTCGCAGAAGGTGAGAAAGGAGAGATCGTACTCACTTCACTGACAAAGGAAGCCCTTCCTGTTATCAGGTATCGTACCGGGGACATTGCCAGACGCATGGTAAGCGAATGTCCATGTGGTCGAACCAGTGACCGTATCTCAAGGATTCTCGGAAGGGCAGATGATATGCTTATCGTAAGGGGTATCAATGTCTTCCCGTCCCAGATCGAGGATGTCCTTGTGAGGATCGAAAAGATCACCGACCAGTTCGAGATCTATCTTGACAGGAACAAGAAGAAGCTGGATGAGATCACTGTAAAGGTCGAGCTTGATGAGGATGCTTTCACCGGTGAGATCGGTGATCTTGCTGCAGTAAAAAGGGTTGTTGAAGGCGAGCTTAAGAGTGTCCTGAACATCAGGGCAAATGTCGAACTTGTTGAGAAAGGGACGATCCCGAGAAGCACAGGAAAGGCAAAGAGGGTCTTTGACAGAAGGGAAGCCATATGATCCCTTCTTTATTTCAGACAATTTGATATTATTTTTTCATTTAATTTTTATTTCAGAGTATTTCACAAAGTTTCAGAGGTTAAATCATGCCACATGTAATGGAGATCCTTGGAAAGACCAGAGTAGTTGTCGAGGACGGAAAGGTCGTAGAGGTTGGCGAGCCACAGCTCAACTGGTGCCCGCTTTTTGAGAAGGCAAGAGGCATTAAGGAGGTCACCCGGGAGGCAGTAAAAGAGAACATGGAGTTCCGAATAAGGGATTTCGGTCTTTTCACTCCTCAGCGTAAACTTGAGATGGATGTTTTCGTGGGATTCGGTGCTTCCGAGGTTATGATGACCGGCCTGAACCGTGATATGCTGGATACCACAGTAACCGTTTGTGATGGTGCAGGTACAGTGATCACAAATAACCCTTCCCTTGTGCAGGGAATGGGTGCAAGGATCTCAGGTCTGGTGGAGACCGAACCTATTGACGAGATCATCAATGGTATTGAGGCTAGGGGTGGAATTGTGCTTGACCCTTCAACTGCAGCTATTGACCCTGTGGCCGGTGTCATGAAGGCCAGCGACCTGGGCTTCAAGAGGATAGCTGTTACTGCTGTGGACCCAGATACTGCCAGAACCCTTCGTGAGATCGAGGAAGAGCATGA
>JBNJIC010000174.1:0-2507 GCA_051749005.1 Halobacteriota archaeon
AACATCCGAAGCTGTTGGATTGTTCGTAACCCCACCGGGATAAGTAACGGTCTGGTGAGGCATCTTTCCACCGATAACAGCACCGGCATCGTGCAGTATTTTCTTTATAGGGATAACGCCAACGTAAGAACTTCCGGGAGGAATAGCTTCTCCACCTATCTTATAGCTGATGGGAGCAAATCTTCCAAGCAGTTCTTTCCATACAGAAGACCCCGGTTCACCAAAAGTGGACAGCACATTACCATAGGCTGGATTTGCAAGATCAGGACCCCACAGGATATAGAAATGTAGCAAATGGTTCGAGACCGTGTTCAGTCCATGATTGATGTTCCTTGCAACAAGTGCATCCTTTGGAACTGATCCGGCAACACCATAGAGCTCATCAAGTGCATTGACTGCAGCTATGGAGTGTGCTACAGGGCAGACACCACAGATCCTCTGAGACAGAAGAATCGAATCCCTTGGGTCCTGACCTCGATATATACGTTCAAAACCCCTGAATATCATGCTGGAACTTCTGGCCTCCTTAATGATACCATTCTCATCAACCTCGGTATCCAGTCTCAGAGGACCTACTACCCTTGTAAGGGGGTCAACTGTTACACGAACCATTATTGATCAGCCTCCTTTCTCTTTTTGTTTTTCCTGCTTGAATAAAGAGGTCTTGCATTATCAGGAAAATCCGGTTCCACGCATGCAATACATGGGGAACCCGCCTGGACACAGTAACTGTGCCCGTCATTCCACTTACGCAAAGCACAGTCAGCATGTGCAAGGAAGGCCTGACATCCCATTTTCAGCAGGCATTTCTCCCCACCAACACAGGTATCAAATTCCTTATTATCGAAGAACTCCTTGCGGGGACAGTCCTTATGGACGTTATGATCCGGAGGAAAGAAGACCTTTGGCCTGTCAAATTCATCCAGCACCTCAGGCAGGTCATCTGGTATTTTGACATTTCCGGATATGATAGCACTTAACGTATAGATTATCCAGTCAGGATGAGGAGGACATCCAGGGATGTTGATCACAGGCTTGTCTATCCCCAGAAGCTTCAGCATGCCCTTTGAAGGATCTTTCTTTGTAAAGGCAACACCCCGGTAATCCAGAATATCAGCTATGTCACTGTCGGCTGTATTTATGCCACCGTATGCAGCACAGGTCCCTACAGCTATTATCAGGTCAGCATTTTGGGCTGCTTTTTTGAACATTTCCTTGCTACTGCGGTTTCCGGACATGAAATATTTTCCCGAACCATCGGGACCGTTCGCAATTGCACCCTCTACCATCAGGATATAGTTTCCCTGTTCACTTATCTCATCGAGAAGTATTTCTGAATTTAGTTCTGAAGTATTGGCAGGATCCCCATCAACAAACAGACCCTGATGTACAAGGAACGCTTCGTGACGTTTCAGATCTATGTTCAGTATCTCGAATGCCTTCAGGAGTTCAGGATTGGAGGCATCCAATAAAGACTCCGAACAACCTGTACATTGTGCTCCCTGGATCCACAGTACACGAGTCTCAGGAAAGTCATTCTCTGCCGGAGCATCATTCAGATATGATTCCAGAAGCTTGAACCCTCCACCAGAACTTCTTGCTTTGAGGAATTTGTGCCAGTCCATCCTGAGGAAATCAAGATCATTTGCACTGCTACCTGAACTATTATTTCCTTCACTCAAGTGACCATCTCAATATGAATGATTGTTGAAATGGATCCGGATACCTCAAACTAAAACCGATCAATAAAACCCATCCCACAATGGTAGTTATTTTACTTCCATATATAAATACCAATCTAATGCTTTATAAAAAACAACAGATATTAAATACGAAAGGCTCGTTTTTTATAGTATGTGCATAGCCATTCCGGGAAAAATCACTTCGATCCTGAATGAGAATACGGCTACTGTGGATATCGGGGGTATAAAGAGAAAGGTGAACCTTGATCTTATAGGCGGAGCTGACAGTTCGCTCATAGGCAAGAATGCGCTTGTTCATGTGGGGTATGCCATCTCATTGATCTCTGATGAAGAAAGTAAAGAGATTCTCAAACTGTTAAGAGATGTGATGGAACTCAGTTGATATTATGGAAAACATTGAGCAAAAGATGATATCAAGGATCAATGAAAATGCCACACCTCTCAGGATAATGCATGTATGTGGCACTCATGAAAGGACCATATCAAAATATGCAATTCGGGATGTGATCTCCGAGGACATTGAATTGTTAAGCGGTCCGGGATGTCCCGTCTGTGTGACACCTGCAGAGGACATCGATTTTGCAATTGCATTAGCAAGGTCCGGCAAGGTGCTCACTTCCTTCGGGGACATGATGAGGGTCCCGGGGACTACTGGAAGCCTGTCAGACGCCAGGTCTGATGGGCATGATGTTCGCATGGTATACAACATCGATGATGCAATCCGGATCGCAGAAGATAACCCGACCCTTGAGATCGTCTTCTTTGGGATCGGCTTTGAGACCACCACACCTGCCAATGCTGCTG